>SDZZ01000051.1 GCA_004173255.1 Chitinophagaceae bacterium
GTCATCATGATCCCATCCCGGAGGGATTTCTTTGTCATCCAGGAGGGGTTTCTTTGTCATCCCGGAGGGATCTGCATCCCGTTCCTTTTGTCATCCCGGAGGGATCTGCATCCCGTTTCTTTTTGTCATCCCGGAGGGATCGGCATCCCGTTCCTTTTTGTCATCCCGAAGGGAACTCATTCAGTATGGAACCAGTGTCTCCGACTCGACAAAAACGGTTTAACGCAGCAACAATCACAATCCATATTTATCCACCAGGTAAATCAACGCCGTCATATTCACTGCGCCCAGCAACAGTTCCCGCTTGTTCACATTTTCAAATACGTCAGCCCTTGTATGATGCAGGTCAAAGTACCGTTGCGTGTCGGGTTCAAATCCGGCCAGCGGCGTCTGTAGTGTCGTGTTCAGCGGATTAATATCCGATCCGCCACCACCCTTACTGAAATAACTGGTACCGTAGGGCGCCAGCAGCGGAAGCCACGAACTTACTTTTTTGAATTGCTCATCACTCATCGTTAGTCCGAATCCCCTCGGCGTAAATCCTCCATCATCACTTTCGAGCGCAAACACCTGTTTTTCGTTTTTAGCTTTTGCTTCCTCCGCATATTTTTTTCCTCCCCGTGTTCCATTTTCTTCATTGGCAAACAATACAAAACGGATAGTGTGTTTGGGTTTGTATCCAAGTGCTTGGAAGGTCCGCAACATTTCAACCGTCTGTACACAGCCCGTTCCATCATCATGTGCCCCTTCGCCAATATCCCAGCTGTCGAGGTGGCCACCGATAGTAATTACCTGGTCAGGAAATTCGGACCCCCTCAGCTCACCGATCACGTTATGTCCGATCGTATCAGGAAGGAAGTGACCGTTGGTCTTCATCGTAACCATCACCGGTTCCTTTGCCAGGGTACTGCTCAGCCAGTCGGCATCCATGAGGCCGATTGCCACTGCGGGTATTTTTGTATAGGCTGAATCATAACTGGTGCCACCCGTATGGGGCACATTGTCGGTACTCATTGACATACTGCGCACGATGACCGCCTTCGCACCATATTTAGCCGCGGCACTGGGTCCACCCCCGCGGTATCTCACCGCGTCTCCGTAAGCATCAAATGTTTTTATAAAATCCTTCCTGAACTTATAATTGAAGAACACAATTTTTCCTTTTACCAGGTCCTTCTTCTGTTCCAGCTCAGCGAAAGTGCCAATCTCGATTACAGTGGAGGTTATACCGGCCGGACCCGTTCCCATCGAATTGCCCAGCGCAATTACATCCAGCGAACGTTTTTTCTTAGCCGCATTGCCCGGCCGGGGAGTATAATCCAGCTGGTCTTTCCCGCCTCTGACCCAATGAGGCACCATACATTCCTGCAGCCAGGCTTTATCTGCCCCCGTGCTTTGCATCAGGGCCAGTCCCCAGTTTTCTGCCTTCACCATTGCTGCCGAACCAGCCAGCCGCTGCCCGATGTTTTTGGTCAGCTCCCTGAGCTGGTCGTAAGCCTTGCCATTCAGCAGGATTTCGTCCGAAATTTTCTTAATAAAAAGTGAATCATCCTGTTGCGCCCCGGCGGCCACTGCCATCATAAATCCAACTATAGTTGCCAGTATTTTTCTCATGCAATCAATTTACTTAATCTTCCCTGAAACGCAGTTAAGGATCAAATAATTAAGATGAACGGCAAACCTTACTCCGCCAAAACTGTTAACTTAGGGTCCCTTTAGCGGGCTATTACCATTATGAATATTGGAATTGTTTGTTATCCGACCTTTGGTGGCAGCGGCGTGCTGGCTACCGAACTGGGCAAGGCCCTGGCCCAGAAAGGTCATTCCGTCCATTTTATTACTTACCAGCAGCCCGTGCGACTGACGGGCTTTATCCCGAATATATATTACCACGAGGTGCAGGTACCCACTTACCCGCTGTTTGATTACCCCCCGTACGAAACGGCCCTGGCCAGTACCATGGTGGATGTAATCAAGAATAACAACCTCGACCTGTTGCACGTGCATTACGCCATTCCCCATGCTTCGGCGGCTTATATGGCCAAAAAAATACTGGAAAAAGAAGGCAGGTCGATTCCGGTCATCACCACCTTACATGGAACAGATATTACGCTGGTAGGACGCGATAAAACCTATGCGCCCGTCGTTGCTTTTTCGATCAACCAGAGTGATGCCATTACCGCCGTATCGCAGAACCTGCGGGATGAAACGTTCAAGATTTTCCCGATCGAAAAAGAGATCGAGGTCATATACAACTTTGTCGATGTGGAGCGGTTCAGCCGTAAACCGATCGATGCCTTCCGCCGGGTTATTGCACCCAATGGTGAACGCATCATCATCCATGCATCCAACTTCCGCAAGATTAAACGGGTGCATGATGTGGTACGGATTTTTGCAAAAATCGTTAAAGAGGTTCCCTCCAAATTGCTGTTTGTCGGTGATGGTCCCGACCGCTCTACTGCGGAAGACCTGGCCC
The DNA here is from genome assembly GCA_004173255.1 of Chitinophagaceae bacterium. Classification (GTDB taxonomy): domain Bacteria; phylum Bacteroidota; class Bacteroidia; order Chitinophagales; family Chitinophagaceae; genus JBEVJC01. Next base: position 2,477 of record SDZZ01000051.1, read on the forward strand.
GTGAACTTGGGGTAATCGAGGACATCCGGTTTGTAGGTAAACAGGAGCAGATGGAAGACATCCTTGCCATCGGTGACCTGTTCCTGCTGACATCTGATTATGAAAGTTTCGGCCTGGCCGCGCTTGAAGCCATGGCGGCGGGAGTGCCGGTGGTATCGACCAACGCTGGTGGACTGGGTGAAATAAATATCAATGGGGAAACGGGCTACATGTCCAACGTGGGCGATATTGAATCAATGAGCGCACAGTCGCTGGCAATCCTGAAAGATGATAATATATTGAAAGGTTTCAAGGAACGCGCATCCGCCCATGCCCTTAAATATGATATCCGGAATATTATACCACAGTACGAAAAATTGTATGAGCAGTGCTACCAGCAGCGGGCTGAAACGGTTTGATCATTGCGCATGAAACCCGTTAAACAATACAGATTTAAACAGCGACAATATTAGCCGGGAAATACCGGCAGAAAAAGAAAAGCGATCCGGTTAACGGATCGCTTTTCTTTTATAAACTTTTGAGTGCTGTAATCAAAATGTTCGATGGTTCGGAAGTGGATGATTAACCTGGCAGATCCTTTCAGGATGACAAACCGCCCTTACAAGATGATAAACCATTCTTTCAGGATGACAAACCACCTCACAGGATGACAAACCATTCTTTCAGGATGAAGAACAACCCTTTCAGGATGACAAACCACCCTTTCAGGGACACAAACTCCTTACCTTCTCAGCCAGCCAGCCGGGTTCGTTTCCTTCGCTTCGATCATCAGCATGAAGTCAATCTGCCCGCCATTGCCTTCTTCATTGTCACCCGCCTTCCCGATCACCTGGCCCGTTTTCACGGTCATGCCTTTTGATACAGATGCAGCGGAGAGATTGCTGTAGGTAGTGTAGTACTTACCGTGTTTGATAATGATGGCCAGTCCGTCCCCATAATTATGAATTGCTGATACCGTGCCTTCAAACACTGCTTTTACCGGCACACCAGCCGATGGCGTTATCAGGGTGATACCCGGATTATTACCTTTCAGGCGCTCATCAATATTATACGGACCAAACGGGATAGATACAATGGCGCGGTCAACCGGCCACGGCAGTTTCCCTTTATTGGATGCAAAGTCATTACCAAGCGCCAGGTCACTCGCATTAAACTCCAGCCAGCTGCGATCAACCGGTTTTGAACCTGCCACTGCCGTTGGTTTTGGTGCAGTGGTTGCATTGTTGCTGGTTGTGGGTTTGGCCGGATTCAATACCGCCGCTGTTTTATTCCTTTCTTCTTCCGCTTTTTTAGCTGCGGCTATCCGTGCTGCTTCTTCTTTTTTTGCTGTTTCAATTTCACGTCGGATGATGGCAGTGATCGCATTCTTGATATTCTGGTCACGTTTCTTTTTATTCGCGATCTGTCCCTGTAATTCTTTCTCCTGAGATTTTAATTTGGAAACCACTGCATCCTTTTCTTTTTTCTGCACGGTTAACTCCACCCGCTGCTGGTTCTGCTCGGTCAGTGTTGAACTCTTCTGTTGTTTGCGTCCGAGTTGGGCCTGCTGTTTTGCCTTGATCAGGTTTTTAGTTTCTTCAATATCACCTACCTGCTTTTCGCGAAACTGGCGATAGCTTTTCAGGTAAGAGATGCGGCGTAAGGCGTCATTGAAACTGTTGGCAGAAAATATAAAGTTTACATAGTCGAAGCTGCTGCGGTTCTTGTAGGCATACACCACGGTGCGGGCGTACTGCGACTTGAGGGTATCGAGTTGTTTTTCGAGGCGGTAAATTTCGAGGTTGCTCAGGTAAATATCGTCATCGATATAACGGAGCTCTTTATTGATACTGTTGATCAGTCGTTCCTGCAGAACGATTTTGCGGTTGATCATGTTGACCTGTCCGAGCGACTGTTTGGTCTGCCCCTTCACCTGGTTCAGATTACCCTGGATCTCCTTCAGCTCATTCTGGATTTCGCGGCGTTCGCGTTCAAGTTCCGCTTTGTCGGTACTGGGAGGCTGCTGGGCCATTACCCATCCCGTTGCGAGAGTCAGAATGATCGTCTGGAGGAGTCTTTTCATCTGGTTTTGTTTTTCGGTGTAGAAATATGGGGTGGAAACAGTCTTCCTTTAACGCCAGTGAAACCAATAAATTATGTGTATCAGTTTGATTTATAATTTTTCGGTACGGAGAACGGGAAGCTTAACGTTTCATTAAAATCATACTGTTTGAAATCCAGCTTGATGTCGAGGTTAGTCTTCTCTGAAACCGTGATCCGGCGCTTGGTGGCGAATGGGTGCCCCTTTTTATTTTCATAATCGGTGTAACTGAGATTGCAGGTCCGGCTTCGCTTGGTATCAATATCATCGAGCTTGCTGTTATCGATCCGGGTGTCGGCATTCAGGGTCAGCAGGTTTTTAAAAAATTCGCCCGTACTCAGCAACGAAACAGTATTTGCATTTTTAGAAAAGGACAGGATATTGCTGTCGAGAAATACCGGGTTGCCAATCAGGATTTCCTGCAGTGTACCCAGGGTCAGTGGCAGTTTGGTTATTTCCTGCAGGTAGGCCACGCTGCGAAGGGTAACCACCTTGTCCTGTTTATTGATAATCTTCACCGAGTCTTTGGTGATGTAGGCCCTGACCCCTTCAATACCCAGGATGGCAGTGACCGAGATCCAGATTACGCTGTCCTTGTACATCCGGATATTGGCATTGAGGTCATATTTTTTACCGTCAGTACCCTGGTAATCGACGTTGACCTTGCCGGAAAAAGTGGTGTATTCGATCCGGTTGGCATTCAGTTTGGCCACTGTTTCGCGGATGAAGGCCGCAGAGTCAAACGCCGGTATGTTTACCTGCGGAGTAACTGCTACCACGGTATCCTTGCGGACGATTGCCGTAGTGATCTTTTTGGTGGACCGGCAGGAAGCAAGAAGTACGATAGAGAGGAGGACAAACAAAGAAGACCTGATCATAGCTAATAATTTACTGTTTACCGGTATGGCCAAAGCCACCGGCGTTACGTTCAGTAGATTCCAATTCCTGTACCAGCTTCCAGCTGACCTGTTCCACCTGCTGGATCACCATCTGGGCAATGCGGTCACCCGGTAATATGACCTGGGGTGCGTCCGAAAGATTAATTAAGATAACCTTGATCTCCCCCCGGTAGTCCGCATCGATGGTGCCCGGAGTATTGAGGCAGGTTATCCCCTGTTTGATGGCGAGACCGCTCCTGGGGCGCACCTGCGCTTCAAAGCCAACCGGCAGTTCCATAAAGAGCCCCGTGGGGATCAGTGTCCGCCCAAGCGACTGCAGTGTAACCGGTTCATCCAGGTTAGCCCTGAGATCCATACCGGAGGAGCCTTTGGTGGCGTATTCGGGCAATGGGTGGGCCGATTTATTAATGATCTTTACTTCGATTGCCATGTTTACAAATATAACTACTTCAGTAATAGGATTGTCGCATATGCTACCAGTCCCTCCTCCCTTCCAACAAAACCCATTTGCTCGGTGGTGGTAGCCTTGATGGAAACGTCTTCCACGGTGACACCGCAAATGGACGCAATCACCTCCCGCATCTGCTCCACATAGGGTTTGATCTTTGGAGCCTGAAGGCAAAGGGTGGAATCAATATTCACCAGGCTGTAACCTTTAGCTGTAACCAGTTCCACCGTTTTCTGCAACAGGATCTTGCTGTCAATATTTTTATAGGTGTTATCCGTGTCAGGAAAATGCTGGCCGATATCGCCCAGGCTGGCCGCACCAAGCAATGCATCGCAGATAGCATGCAGTAACACATCCGCATCACTGTGCCCGAGAGATCCCTTATGATGGGGGATCTTTACGCCACCAATCCACAGGTCGCGTCCCTCTGCCAGCTGGTGAAAATCAACTCCTGATCCAATGCGGTATCCCATATTTTTTCTGGCAAATATCCGTGAACTTATTCCAGTACCATCCATTCCATAAAAAAAGCCCCGCTGATGCAGGGCCTTTCTATCGGAAGTTGACTTGTTCTTATTCTTCACCACCATTTCCGCCGTCGAGATCAAACAGGACAGAGAAACGGACAGTGTTGGACAGCGGGTTACGGGTAGTTCCGCTGCCTGAAGGAGCCAGGTAAGAGAAGTTCAGTCCAAATACATTGTACTTGAGACCAACACCCGCCGTGAAATATTTACGGTTTCCTTTGTTCTTGTCTTCAAAGAAGTAACCGGCACGAAGTGCAAACTGGTTGTTGTACCAGTATTCACCACCAAGTGACACGTTGGCCTGGCCGGGAAAATCGCTGAAAGAACTGCCCCAGCTGCTTACTACACCTTTGCTGCGATAATCAGCAATGGTAGCAGGATCATTACTTTCCAGTGAAGGAACCAGTAATTTATTCAGGTCAACCCCAAAGGTGATCTTGTTTTGCTCGTCAAAAGCCTTGTTCCAGGTAGCACCGATGCCAAAGTTGGCCGGGATGAAGTCTTTCTGGTCAGCATTGTCAGTGTAAGCGATCTTGCCTCCGAGGTTGGATAAAGCCGCACCGAAAGTGAAACCGTCACCAGCTTCTGATTTGCCATCGTAGTACAGGCCAATATCACCCGCTACTGTGCTACCCACCTTGTACGTGTTGCCACCAGATGCTGCACCGGAAGCCAGGTCAGAGTTGATATACCGCAGGGAAACACCCAGACCGAGTTTCTCGGAAAGTTTCCTGGAATAACCGAAGTCGATCCCGAATTCACGTGGTTTACCATTTCCGGTAAGGTTACCGTTCTGGTCAGTGAACTGGATATTACCCAGGCTGAAATAACGGATGCCGGCAGTAAGCGCCTGGTTTTCATCCAGTTTATAATAACCTGAAGCCGATAACAGGTAAACATCGTTTACCAGTTGCTTCAGCCATGGAGTATACGTTGCAGAAATACCGCCCTTGCTCTGGTTGAAAGCAACTTTACCCATATTCCAGAATCCTGCAGACGCGTCAGGGGATGTGGCGAGACCAAGCTCACCCATACCGCCCGCACGGGCATCAGGGGAAATGCGTAAAAAGGGAACGGCCGTGGTTACGACGCTAATTGGTTGATCCTGCGCGTTGATGGCAGGCGAAATGCCACACAGTAAGAGGAGGCAGGCAGTCAGCTTTGAAGCAGTTGAATTCATCAGATAGTGTATTTAGTAAATGTAAATGTATCAGTTTTGGTTAAAAATCGACACGCGAAACCTGTTTTCGGGCCTTAAGCCCGGTATTTCCAGAATCGGAAAACGGAAAGAGAAATCCTTTATTGTATTGTTAACAACCTTTTTTTAGCCCTCAGGTGCCTGAAGACCAAATAGTTGATTGTAGTTGATTTCCCGGCAGGGTTAGGTAGTTCTCCGTATGAGAATCCGGAACTGCCAGTTATCTTTGCCAAACCGGGAGGTTTTTTAGCCTCTTTACAATAAAACTTTGTCCTTATCCGTTAAAAATGTTCCAATTCGTCGGTTTATGAAAAAAACACTAAGAGTGAAAAACTTAATTATCCTATTATCCTGTGTGGTGCTCATCAGTTCGTGTAAAGGCAAGGGCCTTTTTTCGAAGAAAAGCGCTAAATCTGATGTAACCGGCTGGAACTACAACGACAAAGATCGTGGTGGCTACCAGGTGGCTAAAAGCAAGGACCAGGCTACCGGCCCGGGTCTTGTATTTGTGGAGGGTGGTACCTTCACCATGGGCCAGACTGAAGAAGACGTGATGGGCGAGTGGAACAACATTCCGCGCCGTGTATCTGTCCCTTCGTTCTACATCGATCGTACCGAAGTTGCAAACGTACATTATCGCGAGTACCTGTACTGGCTGACGAAGACCTTCGATCCTACCGATCCGGTCAACGTTCCCATTATTGAAGGCGCCATGCCCGATACCCTGGTTTGGCGGAGCGAGCTCAGCTACAACGAACCAATGGTTGAGTACTACCTGCGTCACCCGGGCTTCAACTACTATCCGGTAGTTGGTGTTAACTGGAAACAAGCCAGCGATTTTTGTCTCTGGAGGAGTGACCGTGTTAACGAAGGCATCCTGATCGACAAGGGTTATGTAAATAAACAAAGCGTAAACGGACAGCAGGGAAGTAACAACTTCACTACCAAATCATACCTGTTCGACCTTTACCAGGCTGCCCCGGGTAAGGGTGCAACTTCTAAAAAAAGCAACCCTTTACGTACGGCACAGGGCCAGGCAAGGACCAAGGTTTCCATGGAAGATGGATTCCTGCTGCCCGACTACCGCCTGCCTTTCGAGTCTGAGTGGGAATATGCGGCATATGGTCTGATCGACCAGAACCCACGCCCATCGAAGAAAGAAGGCAAACGTGGTGAGGAGCTTGTTTCCAACAAACAGATTTATCCATGGTCTTCAAATGTGAACGGCCTTCGCGATAACCGTCACGGAAGCTGGCAGGGTCAGTTCCTGGCTAACTTCAAACGTGGTAACGGTGATAATGCCGGTGTGGCTGGTGGTCTGAACGACCGCGCATTCTACACCGCCGAAGTAGATAAATTCCTGCCGAACGGTTTTGGTATCTATAACATGGCGGGTAACGTAAGCGAGTGGGTACAGGATGTGTACAGGCCGCTTTCTTCACTCGACTATGATGATATGCCTGCTCCTTTCCGTGGTAACAAATACACCAAGGTATTTAAGAACGATGCTGGTGAAGCTGAGATCAATGACACAACCGGCCGTGTGCGCATGGTGGATGTGACTGATGCAGAAAGCAAGAACCGCCGCAACTACCAGCGTGGTAACGTTATCAACTACCTCGATGGTGATACGACCTCACAGGCCACTTATGGTTATGGTATTACCACCCTGGTAAGCGATAAATCAAGGGTGTATAAAGGTGGTAGCTGGAATGACCGTGCATACTGGCTGAGCCCGGGTACACGCCGCTTCCTGGAAGAAGACCAGGCACTGAGCACCTTAGGTTTCCGTTGCGCAATGGATCGCATGGGTAGCCCTGAAGGTAACGGCCGCAAGGTTGGACAATCCTTCCCGACGAAAAGGCAAAAACGCTGATCAGCTGATTCAGTATATTAATGACCCTCCGGATTTTTTCCGGAGGGTTTTTTATTTTACCTCATTACTTTTGTTACATGCAGACAGCTGAGTTATACGAAATCTATAAACGATACCCATCGGTACAGACAGACACCCGCAAATTGAAAAGTGGTGATCTTTTCTTTGCACTGAAAGGGGATAATTTCAACGGGAATAAGTTTGCCGCAGCTGCACTGGAGGCAGGCGCTGCGTACGCGGTTATAGATGAAGAAGCATACCATACGGGCGAACGGACCATCCTGGTGCCCGATGCATTGAAGGCATTGCAGGACCTGTCCGGTTACCATCGTGCGCAATTCGATATCCCGTTTATCGCCATTACCGGCAGCAACGGGAAAACCACCACGAAAGAACTGATCCACGCAGTGTTGTCTTCCTCTTTTAAAACCTATACCACGGAAGGCAACCTCAACAACCATATCGGTGTACCACTCACCCTGCTGAAGATCCGGCCCGATGCGCAGTTTGCGATTGTTGAAATGGGCGCCAACCACCTCGAAGAGATTGCATCGTACTGCGTATACGCCAACCCCACACATGGACTCATTACTAATGTTGGCAAGGCCCACCTGGAAGGGTTTGGCGGACCGGAAGGTGTACTGCGCGGCAAGGGAGAACTGTTTGCCCACCTGCGAAGCAGGCAGCATGGGTTTGCGTTTGTGAACTGGGACTATGAATACCTGCACGAACTCAGCAAGGGTATCAGCGGGATCATCAAGTATGGTACCGGCAGCGATGTACATGTATCGGGACATGTAACCAAAAATGACCCCCTGCTGGAAGTGGGCTTCAGTATTGGCTTTACCGGGAAACCAATCCAGACAAAGCTTGTGGGAGAATATAATTTACCTAATATACTGGCAGCCGTTACCATCGCGCAATACTTTGAAGTGGGGGAAGATAAAATCCGCCAGGCGCTGGAAGAATACGAACCATCCAACAGCCGCTCACAACTGGTGAAGGTTGGAAGCAACCAGATCATCCTGGACGCTTACAATGCTAACCCCAGCAGCATGAAGCTGGCTATCGAGAATTTCTCCAATGTGGATGCAACCGACAAGGTGCTGGTGCTGGGCGCCATGGCCGAACTGGGCGAGCATAGCCTCGATGAACACCGCCAGGTACTTGAACTGATCGGGAAGTATAACTGGAAGGACGTGGCACTGGTGGGTGGTGATTTCCTGAAAATTGACCACGGGTACCATTCCTTTGCCGACTCCGAACAAGCCAGGCAGTGGTATCTCGGCCAGCAGTTTACCAACACGTTTGTTTTGGTAAAAGGAAGCAGGAGCACAAAGATGGAAAGAGTGGTTGCGGCGTAATAAGGGTTGCGGTAGATTCTTGTCGGTTGCGGTGTTTGTGTTCGGCATCACACCGGTTCAATGTTGCCGTTTTTTATGGTGCCGTTTTTCGTAACAAGACTTTGTCCGCTGCAATTATAAAATGGCTGTAACCCGCCCTCAGCGGGTGTTATAGCCCATAAAAATATTTGATGGAAATTGTCGGGTACTTTGCATCTGTACTGATTGGCGTTTCGCTGGGACTGGTAGGAAGTGGCGGATCTATCCTCACGGTGCCCGTACTGGTGTACCTGATGTCCGTGAATCCGTTGCTGGCAACCACCAGTTCCTTATTTATAGTCGGAGTGACCAGCCTGGTGGGTGGCATCCGTGCTTACCTGAAACACCTGGTCGATTTCAAGGCCGTGTCCGAGTTCGGCATCCCCAGCATCTTTTCGATATTTATTACCCGGCACTACCTGTTGCCGGCCATCCCCTCGCCCATCTTTTACATTGGTCGCGAAGCTGTGTCGAAAGAAATGTTCCTCATGATCGTTTTTGCTATCCTGATGCTGGGTGCGTCCATCTCCATGATCCGCAGTATTCCCGAAACGCCTGAAGGCGACAAACCCGAGATTGCAGCATCGAAGGCATTCCCGGTAATTATTATCGGGCTGATGATCGGGCTGATAACCGGTTTATTGGGCGCAGGTGGCGGCTTCCTGATCATCCCTACCCTGGTACTTTTTTTAAAGATACCCATGAAAACGGCTGTGGGCACGTCTTTGCTCGTCATTGCCATCAACTCGCTATTCGGGTTCCTGTTCAGCCTGAACCAGTTTACCTACAACTGGCCACTGATCCTCATTTTTACCGTACTGGCAATCGGCGGTATTTTTATCGGCAGCACACTTTCAGAAAAAATATCCGCAGGCTCGCTCAAAAAAGGGTTCGGGTGGTTCGTGATGTGCATGGGTATATATATTATAGCAAAGGAATTATTCCGTTAAAAAACGTGACCTTCGCGTTTTAAAACCTCCTTCCATATGGCAGAAAAGAAAGCAAACAGGGTATACCTGGCTTCGGCCCTTGGCTGTCGCTGCCCGCGTTGCCGGGAGGGGAAGCTTTTCAAGAACAGTCTCACCATCCGCCTCAAGAAAAACATGGAGATGAACCGCGAATGTCCTGTTTGCGGTCAGCCGACCGAAATTGAGGTAGGCTTCTACTATGGTACCAGCTACGTGAGCTATGCCTTAACCGTAGCGATCAGTGTGGCCACCCTTGTTGCCTGGTGGGTAATCATCGGGCTTGGTCTTAATGACAACCGGTTTTTTGCCTGGCTGATTTTTAATTCCCTCTTCCTTCTCTGCCTGCAGCCATGGCTGATGCGGATCAGCCGCAGCCTGTGGATTTCCTGGTTTGTGTCCTACGATCCGGAGTGGGAAACCACCGAAGCACCGGATGTATCCGAGCGGATCAACCCCGACCAGGCGAACAACTGGTAGGATTTCCCACGCTGGCCTTAGACACTCACCACTTTTTCCTGCCTGTAATTACGTTACAGCCGGCCACCTCCCCCATCCCATTTAACAGGATTTTGGATTAATACGCGAAGTCAACCGTATTTTCAGCAACTATTTTTTTTCCTTCCTTGCTGGTTTTAAGCCAGTTGCATTTTTCAGCCTATCGTAAAAGTCCCACACGGCTTGCACCGACCGTAAATCCCGTATACATTAGCTAAGTATTTGTACCGTCCCAACCCTTAGAAAAAACAACAATGAAACAAGTTATTACTCTTGTGTTTGCCCTGCTTCTGCTCGCGCAAAACTCCCAATCGCAATCCGGGACCGTGAATTGCGATAATCTCAAGGCTACTTATTCAACCACTGAATCCAGGTGTGCTTCTACCGGCACCATTACGATTACCGCAACGGGCGGATCGGGCGATTACAGTTACAAGATCCTTGAGCCGTTTACCACACCATTAACCTCAACCTCGCAGATCAGCGGCCTTCCTCCGGGAACCTACACTGTTTTTACGAAGGACATGAATACCGGGTGTACGGTAACAGGGGAAAACATTGTTGTTGCCGGGTCATACAGTGATCCGCGTTTCCAGCTTACAAAAACCGACCTTACCTGTACGGGTGGAAGTGACGGCGTGATCTCCGTAACCAACCAGCAGTTCGGTCGTGCCCCGCTCGACTATACCATCGTTGCACCATCTCCTGCAGGTGTGGGAACGAGTAACAGCTCGGGTATATTCGGCGGACTGCCCGCCGGATATTACTATATCCAGCTGCGCGACTCCTGCGGCGGGATCCAGACACGTTCTATTTCGGTGATGGATTACACCTGGGCCATCACCTCACAGGTGGTTACCAAAATCAACTGTAACACGTTATCCGTTACCATATCATTACTTGACAACAGTGGCAATACCAACCTCACCGGTACCGCCTTTAATGGCTTCAGCTATGGAGTGGTTAACGCACCTGGTGATACCACCTGGAATACTACCCGCACTTTTACACATACCAGTACACCGCTCCGCAGTGCAAAATTTGTGGTGCGTGACCGTTGCGGTAACGTAAAAATATTTAACTGGACCAATGCAGTTCCGGCCATGGGTAATGCTGTAAGCATCAGCAACCAGGCCTGTGCTACCTTTACAGCAACTGTTACCGGAACCGCCAACCTGACCTCACCTCATTACTACCTGCGTCAGGGTGCTGCCATCATCAACGACAATACGAACGGTAAATTTGACAATGTCCCTTACGGTGCATATTGTATCGATATGGTGGATGCCTGTTACGACACAACGATTACAGCATGCTTCACCGTAAATGCAGCAAAGCCTTCAGTGGCTGCCAGCGTAACACAATCAGCCCTTACCTGTTCCACCTTCACCGCATCAGTTACGGGTATGGCCAATTTTTACAGCCCGACTTATTCCATCTATACCGCATCCAATGTTTTTGTTGCCAACAGCAGCAACGGCGTATTCCCTAACCTGCCATACGGCGAATATTGCATCCGGGTCCGGTCAAATGCTCCCTGTTACGATACTACGGTTGTCCGTTGTTTCACCGCAGTACAGCCCCGCCCGGCAATTCCGGTCAATGTAACTACCAACAACATTACCTGCGCGGGTTTTGACGCCTCGATCACAGGGACCTATTTGTCGAACCCTAACTTCTGCCTCTATAATTCGGTAACCAATACACTGATCGCCTGTAACGGCGACGGTAATTTTCCCGGTCTTGCATTTGGAGATTACTGTGTTCGCATTACCACCCAGGCACCATGTTATGATACCACGGTTGTTCGTTGCTTCAGTGTAGGTCAACCGCAGCCAGCTGCAGGTAACCCGGTAATTTCCGGAAGGAACTGCGATGGCTTTACCGTTACCATTCCATCGGTTACCAATATCAATGCACCGGAATACTGCCTGTTTGATGCTGGTAACAACCCCCTGGGATGTAACAACACCGGTACTTTTACGAACGTTCCTTATGGTACCTACTCTATCCGCATTGCCACTACGGAAGTTGCCGGATCCTGCCCAACTACCCCGGTGACCAAAAGTTTTACCGTTGCGAAACTTGTCCCGACTGCCAATGCAGCCGTAACAGTAAGCAACAAGACCTGCACTACGTTCAACGCAGACATCACAGGCGAGATGAACCTGTTCAACCCGCATTACTACCTGGTTGACCCTTCCAACAACCCGATTGCTGACAACAGCACCGGTACCTTCCTTAACATCCCTTATGGATCATACAAAATCCTGATCACGGACGATTGCCCTTCCACCAACCTGGAACGACTGGTCAGTGCATCAACCGATCCGCTTGTTTACGCAGCTTCTGCCGCAGAATCATGCACCTTTAACACGACTAATATAACGGTCACCCTGAAGAACGGAGCAGGCCCTATCAATGCCCAGGTTTTTAATCCACTGAATGTGATGGTCGCAACGCAGACATTTGCCTCTGTATTCACTTTTGCTGATCTTCCTGGCCTGCCGGCCGGACTGGAATACCGGATCGAACTGACCGGACCATGTGGTCAGGCTCAAACCCTGCTTGTTGCACCGCTTACCAGCCTGTTCAGCCGCAGCAACAATGTGTCTTCGAAATGCCCAAGCGCTACATGGGAGAACGGATCAGGCGAAATTGTGACCGAACTGGTGTCAAACATCGGTATGTATACACCCGCAGTCATCCGCAGGAACGGCGCAGTGGTGAATATCAGCCCAACGCTGAACCAGACTATCTCGGCTAACCACAAACGCTTTACGTTTACCGACCTTGGACCAGCCACCTATATTCTTGAATACAATATTACCGGCTGCTCGAAAAAAGTATATGACACTATAGTTGTAACCAATTATATCTACCCGAACCTGCTGAACTCTGCCGCTTACCAGTGCGATAACAGCAACTTCAGTGTAAGTGCCGTAGCAAGCAACGGTGTAGCACCGTTTACGTACGAGATCATCGGAAGTAATCCGGCCGGACCAAGCATCGTATCACCAATGCAGGGAAGCCCCGTGTTTAACATCACTACGGCTGCCGCCTACTCCCTGGTGCGGATGCGTGCAGTTGATGCCTGCGGAAACGGTACCCTGAACGACGTGAGCGTATTGCCACTCGGACAACTGACCATACAGGTAAACAATGTGGATTGCTGGTCAAATGACATTACGCTTTCTGTCGATACGATCCCGAATGCAACTTATGAGTGGTATAAAAAGACAAGCCTGACCGATAGTACACTCATCGGGACCGGCCAGAGCTATCATATCCCTGCACTGTACCCAAGCCATACCGGCATGTATGTGTGTAAAACGGTGGTGAACAGCGGGTGCCTCATGAGGGTTTCCTATTACCATCTTCGCGGTGCATGCAGTATCATACTTCCAGTGAAAATGATCAGCTTCGAAGGACGCCTGGAAAATGAAAAAGTGCAACTGAAATGGAGAGTAAGTGATGAGAAGTCGGTGAAGGAATACCAGGTAGAACGCAAGACCAGCAGCAGCTTTGAAAAGATCGGAACCGTTACTGCAGAAAATAAAGGCGGGGATAAAATTTACAACCATACTGACGCAGAACTGACCGCGGCAGTAACACAATACCGCCTGAAGATTATCGGTGACGATGGAAGTATTACCTACAGCAACATTGTAACCATCCAGCGCGATATGGATGAAATTACTGCCGCCGAAAGAATTGATTCAAGCACCATATACGGTGCCTGTTAACCCGACAAATGCGACACCAACCAACCATCCGATTACGTGGCAATCGCATGAATGGTGGCCAATTTACAGCCTTGGTATTCAATTGGTTCATAATTTATTACAATGCCATGGTCATCTCTTCACCAAAGAGGCCA
>SDZZ01000438.1 GCA_004173255.1 Chitinophagaceae bacterium
GGTTTATGGGCCAGTCCGCCCAATGCAATCCGCGCCTGCCTGATCATGCTTCCGTCCAGTTCGAGTGCGGTTGCTACCGAAACCAGCGCAAATGCATATGAATTCCGGTCACGTACTTTCAGGTATGAATTGTATGACTGGAAGTTGTTTGGCGGCAGGTCAATACTGGTGATGAGTTCGTGCGGATGCAGGTTGTTATCGATCTCCGGTGTGTCACCTGGCAACCGGTGAAAGTCGTTAAATGGAATGCTCCGCTCACCTTCCGGACCGGTAACGTTTACTGTTGCGTCCAGTGCCGCAAGGCCGACGCACATGTCCGACGGAAACGTGGCAATGCACTGGTCGCTGGTACCCAGCACCGCCATGATACGGTTGTACCCGCCGATGGCCGAGCATCCGGTCCCAGGCTCCCTTTTATTGCAGGGCGTGGTGCCATCGTAAAAATAGTAACATCTCGTGCGCTGGAGCAGGTTGCCACCATTGGTGGCCATATTGCGAATTTGCGGCGAGGCCCCTGCCAGGATTGCTTTGGAGAGTAACGGGTACTTTTCTTCGACCAGGGGGTTATAGGCGGTAAAGGCATTGGTGGCGAGTGCGCCGAGGCGGAGGCCCCCGTCGGGCAGTCGTTCAATGGCGTGATGGCCCTCCACCTTATTTATATCGACCAGTTCTTTTGGGTGGGTAAGGTCGTATTTCCAGAGGTCAAGCAGGTTGGTACCGCCCGCTATATACCTGGTGTCGGTTCCTTCGGCCGCGATGCTGATGGCTTCCTGCACATTGTTGGCCGAGGTAAAGCTGAAATTATTCATGGGTCCCTCCGTCTTTTACTTCCATGATGGCATCGATGATGCCGATGTTTGCGCCGCATCGGCAAAGGTTCCCGCTCATCAGTTCTTTCACATCTTCGCGGGTTTTTGCCCTGCCTTCGGCAAGTAGTCCTATGGCACTGCAGATTTGTCCGGGCGTACAGTAGCCGCACTGGAAAGCATCGTGATCGATAAAGGCCTGTTGCAGGGGATGGAGGCCGTCGGGTCCTTCTACCCCTTCAATGGTGGTAATGGCCGACCCGTTTCTCATCACTGCCAGGGTAAGACAACTCAATACCCGTTTACCGTCGCAGATGACGGTGCAGGCACCGCACTGGCCGTGGTCGCATCCCTTTTTGGTACCGGTCAGGTCCAGTTGCTCCCGCAGCGTATCGAGCAAGGTTGACCAGGGTGCCACACTGATTACTTCGTCTTTTCCATTTACGGTGATCATTATATCCCTGGTAGCGGGAGTCCGCTCCGGCGAAGTATCGGGTGGTGCTGATGGAATTTGCATGAAACTGAGTTTATTAAATACTGTCAATGGATGTCACCGGATCACCTTAAGTATCATGCCAGAGAACGATGGTGCCAGGCAACCGTTCATGCTGCCACCTGGCCGGCATCAGCTTCGTCAACAGACAGCCTGGTGCTGCCTGAAAAGAAAAGATTTCCACAGGTCCATGCAAGGTGTTACCCTGTCGCCAATAAAAGTGGGAAAATGGTACAGATGCCATGGGGCCGGATAGATTAAGGGTATGAAGCCTGCTGAATAGAATAAATCTATATCTTCGGAATTCAGGCTCAAAACAATTGCTTTATGAATGCCCTTCAGTTCAAGGATTACTTTGTCTTTCTCGTCTACTTTATTATTGTGGCTGGTTATGGATACTGGATTTACCAGCGAAAAAAATCGAAGGAAATCAATAGTAAGGACTACTTCCTGGCGGAAGGGTCACTTACCTGGTGGGCCATCGGCGCATCGCTGATCGCGTCCAATATTTCGGCCGAGCAGTTTATCGGTATGAGCGGAAGTGGTTTCAAGATGGGTCTGGCCATTGCCGCGTACGAGTGGCTGGCTGCCGCCACACTGATTATAGTTGCGGTATTCTTCATCCCGGTTTACCTGAAGAACAAGATTTACACCATGCCGCAGTTCCTGCACCAGCGGTACAACGGCACGGTGGCTATGATCATGGCCATCTTCTGGCTGCTGCTCTATGTGGTGGTGAACCTCACCGCTATCCTGTACCTTGGTGCGATTGCAATCAATGAAATTTCGGGTATCAGCCTGCCAATCTGTATGCTGTTCCTTGCAGTTTTTGCCATTATTATCACCCTCGGTGGTATGAAGGTGATCGGTTATACGGACGTGATCCAGGTAACGGTGCTGGTACTCGGTGGTTTATTAACCACCTATATTGCCATCAACCTGGTATCGAAGGAATTTGGTACAACAGGCATCCTGAATGGCCTGTCCATTATGCAGGAAAAAGCGGGTGACCATTTCGAAATGATTTTCAGCCGCGATAATCCGAACTATATGGACCTGCCGGGTCTGAGTGTCCTGGTCGGTGGTATGTGGATTGTAAACCTGAACTACTGGGGATGTAACCAGTACATCACACAACGTGCGCTGGGAGCGGATCTTAAGACCGCTCGAAACGGGCTCCTGTTTGCCGGCGGTATCAAACTGCTGATGCCGGTGATTGTGGTGTTGCCAGGTATTGCGGCGTATGTGTTGCACCAGCAGGGATATTTCCAGACCGAAATGCTATCGGGTGGGGAACTGAACCCTGACCGTGCGTATCCCGTGCTGCTGAACATCCTGCCTTCGGGTATTAAGGGTCTGGCCTTTGCGGCGCTGACCGCAGCCATTGTTGCCTCCCTTGCGGGTAAAGCCAACAGTATTGCCACTATTTTCTCACTCGATATTTATAAAAAGAACATCAATGCCAATGCGAGTGAAGCCCAACTAGTGAAGGTGGGTAAGATCACCGTGATTGTTGCCCTGATCATTGCAGCCATTATTGCACCGCTGATGGGGATCGATAAAAAGGGCGGGTTCCAGTACATCCAGGAATATACGGGCTTTGTAAGTCCTGGTATTTTCGCGATGTTCATCCTCGGTTTCTTCTGGAAAAAAGCAACATCCAATGCTGCGCTTTTTGCAACGATCGGTGGATTTATCATGTCGCTGTTCCTGAAATTCCTGCCCAACTGGGCCGACCTGTCCTTCCTTGCTTCCACCGGTTTTTCCAAAGACAACGGTAAGGGTGTTTATGAAATACCGTTCATTGACCGGATGTTCTTTGTATTTATTTTCTGCATGCTCGGTATGTATATCATCAGCATGCTCGACCTGAAACGAGGCGTGAAGGCGAAGGGACTGGAAATTGACCGCGGTATGTTTAAAACGCACCCGGCCTTTGTGGTAGGATCGTTGCTGGTGCTGGGTGTCATTGCAGCGCTGTATACTATTTTCTATTGATCAGTGCGGAACGCCGCTAAATTATAGCCGGAACAGGGACTAAGCCCTGTTCCGGTTTTTTTTGACCTGGACTGTCGTTTATCTACGCACGATGTCATTCATCTATTAGCTGTTTGATGCCCCTGTGCAGGTCTGTAAGTTTGGTTGTGAAAGCGATCCTTTTTTTTAAAAAAGAGAACATGAAACAAATGATAATAATGGCAGCATTTTTCCTGGTTGCAGGTGTGCGGTTGCTCGACCCGGGAAAACAGCAGATGGTTAATGACATCAATGGGGAAACGTTTTCAATTGTCCCCGACGACGGCCAACGGGATGATGACATTGATTTGAATATTGGTGTGGGGGCAGGTAGCTGGGAACGGGCAGCCATTGATCCGAAGCTCCGCATCAATTATCCAATGATTGGGGCAAAAGTGCGGGGAAAAACAAAAATCTCCGGTAATGCAAAACCCGGTTCGGAGGTTAGTCTGAAGATCACTTCAGCGTACTATAAAC
>SDZZ01000052.1 GCA_004173255.1 Chitinophagaceae bacterium
TTATAGGCAGAGGAAGCCAGTGAATGTTTTACCTGCGTGTCGAGCAGCAGCACCTTATACTCACCCAGTTCAAACGGGAAATATTTATACTCCAGTGTATCGCAGTTCAGCAAAATCACCATGTTCTTTTTTCCCATCACACTGGCAAACATATCCATGATGCCGCATTGCATACCCACAAAATTGTTCTCCGCTTTCTGGGCAAACTTCACCATCGTGATCCGGTCCAGCCCAAGCCCGAACATTTCATTTAACCCGAATACAATGCTTGATTCGAGGGCAGCAGAAGAAGAAAGACCTGCACCTACCGGGATGTCACCGGTCACCACGGCGTTAAACCCGCCAAGGGTATGGCCCGCTTTCACGAGCTCATCGGCCACACCAAGGATATAATCGGGCCATAGCAAACCCGATCGCTCCATTTTATGGAGATCCGACACAAACAGCTCATCGCTGTCGATCGAATACAGGTGGATCTGCGTGTCCTCGCGTTTTGAAAAACCACTGTAAATAGCTTTATCAATGGCCGCGGGTAACACGAACCCATTATTATAATCGGTATGCTCGCCAATGAGGTTAATACGTCCCGGGGAACGGACGATCATTGTTGGCTCCCCTCCGAATTGCTGGCTGAATGCCCGGCTTACGATGTCTTTCAAACTTAAATGCTATTTTACTTTTTCAACGACCAGCACAACACTGTTGCGGCCCGAACGGACCACCGGGTTGAAACCGACCTTCATTAAAAAATCACCGCTGTAAGTTAATGAACTATCAACAGGTGATTTCGTTCCGGGGAATAAATTTACTTCCCGGAGACGGTAATCGGCATTTGCATCGAGGCCTTTCAGGCGGACAGGGTAAGCAGAACCCTGGCCATAACGGTTATTTACGAGGTAGTTGAATACTACTGAGGTGGATAATGTACTGTCTACATACTGGACAGACGCCACCGGATTGCTCCACGGATCGGACAACCGGTATTGCTCGCCATGCCAGATCACATTTTTTACCGAATCATACACTCTTACTGCCTGCTGGCTGAACATTAATTCCTTTGCCGGCAGCTTGCCGATTACAATATCAAATCCCATTTTACCCATCATGGCTACATCGATGCGGTATTTGAGTGATTGTTTACCCCATTCGGTTACGTGATTGGAGGAAGCGATGGCCGGGAAAAAATAAGAGTATTCCCACTGCATATAAATCCTTTCGAGCGGGTCTGTATTATCACTGGGCCAGTACTCGGTGAAATATTGCAGCGCGCCATAATCGACGCGACCGCCCCCACCCGAACAAAGCATCAGGGGGATGGTCGGGTATTTGGTGCGGATACGTTCGAGCACTTTATAAAGCCCGCGGACATAGTCGACGTACAGGTGCGACTGGTTGGTCAGGAACGCAGACTGCGCATTATAAATAACGGCATTACAATCCCACTTGATATAGGCCATGTCGGGGTTCTTTGTCAGCAGGTCATCCACCACGCCAAACACAAAGTCCTGCACCCTGGGATTGGTAAGGTCCAGCACCAGCTGGTTACGGAAATAATGCTCCTCCCTTCCCGGCTGCCTGATCACCCATTCCGGATGTTTTTCATACAACTCACTTTTCGGGTTTACCATTTCAGGCTCGATCCAGATGCCAAACTTCACGTCATTTGCTGTAGCTTCCTTCACCAGGTAGGAAATGCCATTGGGCAGTTTCTTTTTGTTTTCCTCCCAATCACCCAGACCGGCATGATCATCATTGCGCGGATATTTATTGGCAAACCAGCCATCATCCAGCAGGAAAAGATCAACACCCAGCTTCTTCGTATCCTTCAGCAGTTCTGCCAGCTTCGTTTCATTAAAATCAAAATAGGTGGCTTCCCAGTTATTGAGCAATGTCATCCGCGAGCCATGACCATCGACCATTCCATAGTTCCTGGCCCATGTGTGCAGGTTGCGGCTGGCTACACCTTTACCCCTGGATGAAAAAGTATACAGGAATTTAGCCGTTTCAAATTCTTCCTTTGGTTTTAAGGTATAAGCCGACTGGTAATTATTGATACCCGCAGTCAGCCGCAGGTTGTCCTGGTTGTCGAGCTCAAGATCCACCCGGAAATTACCGGTCCAGGATACCGACCCCACCAGTACCGAGCCTTCGTCTTCGGTTGCCGGTTTCCCGACCGATACCATGAATAACGGTGGCTGGAAAAGATTTGCGCGGGTACCCAGTTTGGTATCGAGCGTTTTTATGCCGTGCGTAATCCTTGTTTCTTCCGGCTGCATCTCCTTTGCCCAGTCGCCGTGGTAATTGCGAAGCCAGAACTCGGGTGACTTCAGGTAAAGACTGGCCGAAGCAAACTTGTTGAGAAGTACCGGTTTCTTTTCCGTGTGACTGATACTGCTCCAGAGCTCCATCACATCCTCCGCGAAATAGGTCTTGTAAAACAATTTCACCTGGAAGGGATATAATTTATCCTTTAATATTACTGTCGTCAATGACACATCGTTGCTGATAGTACTGGTGCTGTGACTGACATATTCCAGGTCAAGGCTGGTATTTCCATCGCCATGGACTACTGCAATGGCGGGTTCGAACATATTGACCGATCCGGCCGGTAAATACGCCGAATTCAGGATATCACCATAATCTTCGTTCTGCCGGTACATACCCGGCGCCTGCGTGTAACCCGCTTCCTTACTCAGCTTTTCACCAAAGTAGCTGATGTTTATACGTTTTTTTGCATCCACCCGCAGCACCAGCGCATTACTCCTGGTCAGCAACGGGATGGTTTGTGCAAAAGGGAGCAGGGGACTGAAGAGAAGGAAGAGGGTAAGAAATTTTTTTACTGTTTTCATCATTTGGTATTTTGGTACAGGGACGAACAGTTCTACCCGGCACTGAATTCAAAAATGGTATAAGTATGATAGGTTTCCCCCGGCCTTAAAACAGCTGAAGGAAAGGATGGATGATTCGGCGCATCGGGAAATGCCTGCGTTTCGAGCGCAACGGCTCCATGCTGCTGGTAATAATTTCCCTGCGAACCTTTGATGGATCCATCCCACCAGTTCGACGGGTCATACAACCTGGCAGCAGGCAGGGGACCATTTTTCAGCACATAATTATGGTCATATCCGCGGTCGGTTTTCAATTCGCCGATACGGCTGCCGATTTTTTTTGCCGAAGAAAAATCCAGCGGCGTGTTCCTGGTGGTTGCTATTTCACCGGTCGACGTATTGGTTGCGTTTTTTACAGTGTAGTGGTCCCCATTGACCTGCAGGTAATGATCCAGGATTGTATCGCTTTCAAAACCGGTCAGGTTAAAATAACTGTGATTGGTCAGGTTAACCACCGTGGGTTTTGTAGTGGTTGCGGTGTATTCAATCAGTAAACTGTTAGCCGGCGTAAGCGTATAACGGACACAGGTTTCCAGTTCGCCCGGAAAACCTTCTTCCCCGTCGGCACTGGTGTAACCCAGCTCGAGCACAAAATCATTTTCGTGGAGGACCCGCCAGGTTTTTTTATCAAAGCCTTCGAAACCGCCGTGAAGCTGGTTTACTTCTTCATTCAGGGTAAGCTGTACGTCGTTGCCATCGAGCGGGAAACGGCCACCGGAAATGCGGTTGGCAAACCGGCCGACAATGGTTCCGAAATAGGGATGTGTATCGCGGTACTTTTCGGGATCGTTGAAACCCGCGACCACATTGGCCCTTCGGCCCTGCAGGTCAGGAGTGACGATCGACATGATGCAGGCACCGTAGTTGGTGATGGTCACTTCCAGTGAACCCCGTTTGAGTGTAAAGACGCGGATCGCTTGTGGTTCCAGAGTCATCCGATTTTATTTTCCTTGTTAATGCCCCATCATTACCTGTTCAACCTCCTCCAGTGTGCGTCCCTTTGTTTCCTTTACCCGGAAACGGACAAAGAAGAAACCGGCGAGACAGATACCTGCGTACAGCAGGAAGGGACCATAGGTGGTGCCCATTGCGTCCGTCAGGATCGGAAAGGTAAACACAAGTATGAAATAAGCGATCCACAGGAATACAATGGCAACGGACGAAGCCATTCCACGGATCCTGTTTGGGAAAATTTCGGAGATCAGCACCCAGGTAACCGGTGCCAGCGAAGTAGCGTACATGGCGATAGCGAGGAACACAAAGACCGAGATCCAGACAGTGCTGAGCTGTTCACGTAATGCAAATGCCAGCAACAGGTACAGGATGCAGAGCCCAAGCGAACCGGCCAGCATCAATGGGCGGCGGCCAAGTTTATCCACCTGCCACATGGCAATGATGGTGAATACCAGGTTCACAATGCCGATTCCCACCGTTTCCATCAGCTGCAGGTTGAGGTCGGCCCCCACCGATGCAAAAATGGTAGAGGTATAGTTGAACACGATGTTGATGCCGCAAAGCTGCTGGAAAACGGCAAGACCAATACCGACAAGCAGTGCAGGGAAAACTGCTTTGTCAAACAGCATTTTCCACGAGGCTTTCTTCCGGCCAACGGAACTGTTCGCAGGGCGCAATCCACCGTTTCGGCTCGTGCCACCGGTATTGCTGTTCGTTACTGTACCTGCATCTGTCGGGACGGGATCCATACTTTCATCGAGCGACTGCTGTATATCTTTCACCACCGAATCAACATATGCCTTGTTGCCGACTTTCGCCAACACCCTCGCACCTTGTGCGGCACGACCCACTTTGAGTAACCATCTGGGGCTTTCCGGTAACCAGAACACACCGGCAAAGAATAAAGCGGAGGGGATAAAGCCAAGGCCAAACATCCATCGCCAGGCATCCGGACCATTGTCGGCCAGGAAATAATTCACGAGGTTGGTGATCAGGATGCCGATCACTACGGTCAGCTGGTTGATGGCCACATTCCTTCCCCGCACGCTCGCTGGCGAAACTTCAGCGATGTACATCGGGCTCAGCAACGATGCCATGCCCACACCAATACCGGCAATAAACCGGGCACTGATAAATGTCGGAAGTGAATGAGAAAATGCCATGCCCAGCGAGGAGAGGGCAAAAATAAGCGCGGCCGCCATCAGCGCGGGTTTACGGCCATATTTTTCGGCTACAGCACCGGCAATCAATGTACCGGCCATACATCCAAGTGCCAGTGACCCCGTGAGGAAACCTTCCTGGACGGGTGACAAGTCGAACATCGTCTTCAGGAATGGCAGTGCCCCCGAGATGACTGCGAAGTCGAACCCGAACAGGTACCCGCCGAGTGCCGACACAAAAGAGATCGACACAATATAACTGTTGTTGAAACGGGGAACATCTGCCGGCTCGCCTGTGAATGTGGTGGTAATGACTTTCATCTGCACTAATCTGTTATAGCCTGAAAAATGGAAATCTACTCATTTAATCAAAAACAAACTGTTCCTGACTTGGGTAAGTTTCGGAACAGTTGTTTTAATTGACTCTTATGTTGCCTGCTTAGTAACCTGGGTTATTGGGAAGGAGATTCGCATTGATATCGATCTCCCTTTGTGGAACGGGCCACAGTTCATGTTTGCCTTCCACAATGTTTGGTGCGGCCTGCGTATTCCATGCCTTCACCCGTGAATAGTAGGTGCCGGTACGCACCAGGTCAAAACGTCTTTCTCCTTCGAAACAAAGCTCCCACGCGCGCTCGAGCAACAGCTGGTCTCGGAACTGCTGCTGTGAAAGGGCTGGCAGGTTTCCAAGACCTGCACGGTTGCGAACCATGTTCACATACATTGCAGCATTGGGATCGTTTGCCTCGTTGAGTGTTTCTGCGTACATCAGCAACACATCCGCATAACGGATAATATAGTGATCGATACCCGAAGCCTGGGATAGGTCATTGGGTGAAGTTTCCCGGAATTTCTTGTTATGCGGTGCGGCAAAAACGACCGGTCCGCCGGCGCTGCTGTTGATAGCGGCATATTCAACCGGCAGGTCAGCCGTTGATGTCCAGTAGGTAAATTTGAAACGTTTGTCATTTACCTGGTCGTACGAATCCAGGAACGCAGGTGTAGGCAATGCATTGCTCCAGCCACCACCCTTGGCAAGACCCGCACGTGAATCGTAGTACAGCTCAATAGGCGACCAGTCGGTGTGGATCTGGCTGCCCTGTCCGAACGTACCACGGGTAAAGTTGACTGTCCATACTGCTTCCTTACCCGGAATGTTAGCATCAGCAAATGCATCACTGTATTCACTGAACAGTTCGTACTGTGAACCATATTTTTTATCCACGACAAATTCCTTCAGGATCGTATTGGCTTTTGCCCAGTTCGATGTTTCCTTCAGCGGGTGACCAGCCATGGTCATGTAAACCCTTGCCAGCATGGCGGCGCAGGCTCCTGCTGTTACGCGTCCCTTGTCTGCTGCGTTGCTGTAAGTATTCGGCAGGGTAGTCATACCAACCTGAAGATCGGCCACGATCTGCGCATAAATATCAGCAATTGGAGTGCGGGTCATGGCCCTCAGCGCAGCCACGTCCGAAATAGGTGTCAGGATCAGTGGCATGGGGCCAAACAGGCGAACGCCATCAAAATACAGGTGGGCCCTCCATGCACGGGCCTGTGCTTCGATACTTTTTTTAACCGCATCCGGAGCATCCACGGTGTTGAGGGCTTCCAGCAGGAAGTTGATGTCTTTTACATGACGGTATACATAATCCCACATGTTCCACGGCATATCGGACGACGAGTTAAAGTCGTTCCGCAGGAAGCTCGGCTGGTTGTGGAACGCGTGGCCATTGGCTGGCGACAGGTAGGCCTCATCAGTGGTCCATTCAAACCAGCAGGGAGCACCCCACATATTTGAGTAGCGGTCCTGCGGCGTACGGTACACGGCGTTGAGTCCCATCTGCAGGTCGGCCTCGGTTTTATAAAAGTTGGCAGGGGTCAGGAATGTCCTCGGGTTTTCT
Organism: Chitinophagaceae bacterium; assembly: GCA_004173255.1. Lineage (GTDB taxonomy): Bacteria > Bacteroidota > Bacteroidia > Chitinophagales > Chitinophagaceae > JBEVJC01. The sequence continues at coordinate 6,904 of SDZZ01000052.1, forward strand.
TCCAGGAAGTCTTTTTTACAGGAAGAGAACAGCAGGCAGAAGGCAATCAGTATATAGGAAGTCTGTTTCATGATCGGTTGTTTTTGTTGATGATGGATTAAAATCCGATGTTCAATCCAAAGATGATGGTACGGGTGATTGGGTATGGAGCAGCGCGCTGCGTATTGCCCAGGTCCGAATCTTCCGGATCAACACCACTGTAACCTGTCACGGTGAAAAGATTCAGGCCGGTTGCATATACCCGGAAATTATTCGCCTTCATGCTGCGCATTACACGGCCGGGGAAGGTATATCCCAGGGTCAGGCTCCGCAACTTGATATAATCCGCTTTTTCGAGGAACTCGGTTGAAGCCATGCTTGAGCGGTTAGAATATCCGATTGCGGCACGGGGTATATCATTGGATGGGTTGGTCGGCGTCCAGCGATCGAGCATTTCCACCCGGTGGTTATCATATCCGTCACCCGCAAGCAATTTATAGTTGAGGCCATTATAAATGGTCCGTCCCGCCTCAAAGGTGAAGAAGGCGTTCAGGTCAAACCCTTTGTAAGTGATTTCATTGGTAAATGATCCGTAAAAATCAGGGAAGAGATTTCCGTGGAATGCACGGTCATTGTTGTCGATCTTGTTATCGCCATTGAGGTCACGGTAACGGACATCACCCGGTTTAGCACCAAAGTTTGCTGCTTCTGCCGCATCCTTCGTTTGCCAGATGCCGATCTTTTCGATCAGGTAACGGGCGCCGATGTTCAGTGGCTCCCCTACAAAGTGAGTGGTTCCAATGCGGTCGGTCCCATCACCCAGCGACGTCAGTTTGTTGGTGTTGGTAGCCAGGTTCAGGGTAGTGTTCCATTTGAGTTCTTTATCAATGATCAGTCCCTTGATAGCCAGTTCAACCCCTTCGTTGCGCAGGTTACCCAGGTTGGCCCATCCGGTCTGGAAACCAGACACAGCAAGGATCGGAAGCTGGCGGATCAGGTCTTTGGTATTCTTCAGGTAATAGTCGGCCGTAATGTTGAGGCGACGATTGAGGATGGACACGTCCACACCCAGGTCAAATTGTTTGGTGGTTTCCCATTTCAGGTTGTCGAATGCAAGCTGTGATGGATAGTAGCCGGGGGCTTCAACGCCGTTCCAGTTGAACGAAGCTGGTGACATGCGCGCCTGTGTTGAATACACACCCAGTGCGTTGGCATTACCTGCAAGGCCATAGCTCGCACGGAGTTTCAGGTCATCAAATGCACCCAGGTCACGGATAAAATCTTCCTGTGATGCCTTCCAGGCAACTGCTGCACTCGGGAAGAAACCCCATTTGTTATTTGATCCGAAACGTGATGAACCGTCGGCCCGGAAGCTGGCTGTTGCAATGTATTTTGAATCGAACGAGTAGTTCAGGCGGCCGATGTAAGAGTTAAGTGTCCAGATCTGCAGGTCAGATGATGGCTTACGCGCCGTTCCCGAAGAGGCACCCAGGTTCCATGTTCCATACAGGTCAAACGGGAAACCGGAGGCTGATGCCTGTACACGTTCCCAGCGATTCTGCTGGGCAGAGAAACCGCCCACCGCATCGATCTCGTGTTTCTCGGCAAAACGTTTATTATACGAAAGCGTTGTTTCTGTGATCCAGTTATAATTGGTATTGTTGGTTACCCTTGCAAAACCTCCTGCCACGCGTCCGCTTTCTTCATGGTTGGCGGAAAGTGCAATTGGCACATAAAAGTTTTCTTTCCATGAGTCGAGTTCACCTGAAAGCTGTGTGCGGAATTTCAGGCCTGGAAGGATTTTGTATTCCAGTGCAACTGAACTCGTGATTACTGGTTCCACATATTTGTTGTCGATCAGTTTGGTATAGGCTACGGGGTTGGCCCATGGCGTATTACCAGCGCCGATCAGCATAGTGTAGTAATCGCCGTTGGGCTGGCGGATCGGTGCAAGCGGGTTGCCCACATAAGCAGGGTAAAGGACGCTTGCGCCTGTTACGCCCTGGCCGGTCAGCAGGCTCAGGTTATTATTACTATATAAGGTCAGTCGTTCACCGATCTTCTGGATGATGTTCAGGCGAAGGCTTCCACGCAGGTAATTGGAATTATCGATCACTCCACGTTCGTTGAACAGGTTGGCGCTTACCAATATGCGGGTACGTTCAGTACCACCGGTAAATGCCAGCTGCAGGTTTTGGGTAACACGGCCTGAACCGGTCACTTCATCGAGCCAGTTGGTGCTGGTGCCTGCGTCGAGTGACGCCTGCTCTTCCGGACGGAACACTGCCACACCACCGTTTACATTATCATTCTGGTACGCTTCGCGGCGAAGGTCGGCCAGTTGTTGGCCACTCATGAAATCGATCGGGTTGGTAAAACTTTTAAAACCAGTCCAAACATTTACGTCAAAGGTGTTGCGACCTGTTTTGCCCGATTTGGTAGTGATCAGGATTACCCCGTTTGCTGCACGTGCACCATAGATTGCGATCGATGATGCGTCTTTCAGTACGGAGATGGTTTCAATATCATTGGGGTTGATCGAATTCACACCACCGCTTGAAGCGATCGGAAATCCGTCAACAATAAATAATGGTGCGTTACCCGCGAGCGAGTTGTTTCCCCGCAGGGCCAGTCCCACGGCGGCTCCCGGGCTGCGGTCGCTTTGCGTGGAGTATAGTCCCGGTACATTGCCCTGCAATGCCTGGTCCAGGTTGGCAGCAGGAAGTTTGGTAATATCCTTGGCAGTGATCTGCGTTACCGATCCGGTGAGGTCACCCCGGCGCACCGTGCCGTAACCAACCACCACCACATCGCTGAGGTTGGCCGAGTTGCCGGTCATGTTGAACAGGAGGTCCGATTGCGAACCAACCAGCATCTGGGATGGTTCGTAACCAACTGAGGTGATCAGGATGGTATCGGAAGGCAAAGCCTGGATGGTAAACATACCGTTTGTATTGGTAGTGGTACCAACGGCACTTCCTTTAATAACTACTGACGCACCCGAAAGTGGTTCGTTGTTAATGCCGTTCACTCGGCCACTGATCAGTCGTTGCTGGCTGTATGCCGTAACGAAGGTCAGTAAAAAGACAAAAGGGAACACTGTTTTAAGCAGTAGCTTGTTGTGCCGGGAGGCACCCTGGTTGGATCTCATATGCAAGTTATTGTAAGTGATTATTCAGAACCTCTCCTCAGGTCGCTGACGCTTTGATGGTGTTCCGGTTTTTTAGTAGAACCAGGGAATCCCCGCCGAAGAATCAGTGCCTTTGATTGATAAGTCAAATATATTTTTATTCGTGAGTGGAGTAAATGGATAATCGATGTAATAAGATGGACTTTTTTACGATCGGTTTTCGTGAAACATTTTTTTGTTGCTGCTGCTATCCAGTTGTTTTTGCAAGTCACGGTGAAGTAACGCACCCTGGTGGTTTACATCAAGGGCAAGTACTTCGTCAAAGAGGCCTTCGGTAAACTGGCTGTGCAGCAGGTCAAGCCCAAGATTTCCCAGCGCCACCAGGTAAAGGCAATGGACGCGGTTGCGCAGGTTGAGGTCTACATCAAACACCAGCAGCTCGGGCAACGACACGGCGAAATAATCAATGGTTATTTTGTCATTGAGGTGTTGTCCGCCAAATTCGATGAGTTTATGGAAGATAGACCCTGCACGGGTCTTATCGCCCAGGTGAATCCAGGCAAGTCCCTGGTATAATATTTTATCCGGCTGGGGATCATTATAGAAGATGGCCTGCGCGGGCTCACTGTTGCCGGTTACTGCTTCGCTGAAGTATTGTGCTGCCGTATCCTTTTCGCCCATTCGCTCATAGGTAAGCCCTTTCAGGAACTGCAGGTCATTCTCCGGTGTACCGGGCAATTTGCCTTCGCCGAGATTGTCCGGATAATTTTCTGCTGCATCGATCAGGTCAAGTGCTTCCTGGTAGCTGCCCCGATGGATGGCACGGCGCACCAGTTCGATATGGCAGATGAGGTGTTGGTTTACCACCTTTCCTTCACCACCTTCCCATGGGTGGAACTGCCGCGATGCAAGCGACTCTTTAGCTTCTTCAAAACGGCCAAGCTGGTTAAGCAGTGTGACGCGTTCAAGGTACAGGTCATCCCGTGACTCTGCGTGACTGCTGTACTTATCGAGCAGGCTGAGCCGGAACGAATGCGGATAATTGAGTCGTTTGTATAACTGGTCCAGCTCCATGAGGATGCGTGCGTCCGAGTCATCCAGGCTGAAGGCTTTCTCCATTGATGCCAAGGCATTGGCCGTGTCATTCCTCTTGTTATAGTAAGCAAGGGAAAGATTGCGGTGCACGGTCGGGAACTGGTCATCCGCTTTTACCGATAACTCCCAGCAGGTGATGGCATCTTCATACTGCCGTTTGTCATACCAGAAATTACCCAGGAAATACGGAGCCTTTGCGTCGGACGGGTTGAATGCCATGGCTGCTTTCAGGACCGGCACATCTTCCATACGATTGGGAAAACAGAAGTCAGGATTCGATGTGGATGCAGCGGCGTAATTTTTTCGCGCCTCTGCGGCATTGCCGGTTTTTTCATACAGCCAGCCCAGGTAGTAGTGTACCATCGGGTAGACTTCCTTTTCATCCGTGGTATATATTTTCAGTAAATCGATGGCTTTATCATACTGCCCGGCGTGCACATAGTCCATGGCATACTCAATAAAATTATGGACCCAGTTGCGGCTGAGGGAAAGAAGCTGTGAGCGCACTTCAGCGCTGTTGTCCAGCAGCAGCATTTTTTCGTAAAGGCAACCGAAGTTGAATGGGTCCATTTTGAGTGATTCTTCAGCAAAGGTCAACGCTTCTTTTGCGAATCCGAGTTCGTGCAGGATGGAAACCTTAAGATGCCGCGCCGTATGGCTATGGTAATTGCGGACAATTGACTGGTCGATCAGTTCGAGTGCCTGCGCGAAATCCTGTTTTGCGCTGGCGATGCGGGCAAGATTCAGGTAACCTGCATGTTGCCACGCATGGTTCCAGGTCGATTTATAAAACGCATCAAAGGCTGCGTCCAGCTGGCCCTGCATCATCAGCGACCAGCCCAGGTTGTAATAGGGTTCGCCGTCGTATGGATTCGGGTTTCTTTTGGTTGCAGTGCTGATGGCCGTTTTAAAATATGCCTGGGCTTTTTCAAAATGACCCTGCCGCAGTTTCAGCAGGCCGAGGGCATTATTTGACCGCAGGTCTTTCGGATCGCGGCGAAGTGCCTCTTCGTAGTAGTCGGATGCTTTATAAGTGGCGTGACGGTATTGTTCAAGGTGCTGGCCGGTGAGAAATAACTGTTCATTGTTTGCCACGTCGGCCGGTTTCAATGCTGCTTCTGCAGCAAGTGGAATCGTTTCTTCCTTTTGCTCTTCGTATTGGAGCACGATCAATGATTTGCCGTGTTGCGATACCTCGAGCACCAGTTCGGTGCTGGTATAGTTTTCCTCTGTTGTAAACTGTGCCGAAAAAATAGCCGCTGGCGATACGGTGGCGGTTTCAGTGAAAAGAAGTTGCTGTCCTTTTTTAACCGTGATCACTGCATCCTCTACTACGCGGGTGGTGTAAACCGTGATGGAAATTTCTTTCCCGGTTGCTTCCAGTCCGACCACCACGTCTTTCGATGCATTTTTAACCATACCCACCTGTGCGTAGGGCATGAAATATTGTTTGAATTCTTTCTGTTCAAATGGTTGCAGCCAGGTGAAATCGGGCTGGTTGTCGGTGTAAACGCCCGTCATCAGCTCTATGTACGGACCATCTTCATCGGTCAGGTTTTTATCCCATGCCTGGCCGAATGCACCATTGCCCCAGGTCCATTGTTTTTTACCCGGTGAAATATGATGGTCTGCCACGTGGAGCAGTCCTGCCTTTGTATCGTGTTCGTACCCGCCGATGAAATTGTAGTCCGACCGGATGGCCATGTATGAAGTAGGCACCGGAATGTTTTTATACCGGGAAATATCGGTGCCCGGCGAGTAGTCCACCTTGTAGTAGGTGCCTTTTGCTATCGGGAAAGAGGATACATCACGTTTGCCGTGGTCGAATACGGCATATACATCGGGCGGGAATACCGACTGGTAATGGTCGTTTACTTTTACTGCCGGGTTGGCCCACCAGAGGAAGGTTTGCGGGAACGGCGTGCGGTTGTATAGTTTGCCGTTGATTTCAATGTAGGCCTTGCCGGGAAAAAGGGAAATGCCGGCCAGTCCCTTGGTGCGGAACATGCGCTCTACCTCGTTTAACCAGACGGTCTTGCTGCCGTCTTTGTTTTCGGAAATGGTATAGTCGACCGGCTGGAATGTGGAAGGACGGTGATGCTGTGGCCAGTTGAATTCGATACCGCCGGAGATCCATGGTCCGGTAAGCCCGACCAGCGCGGGTTTGATCACCTGGTTGTAATAAATGAAATGCCGTTGCTGCACTTTATCCCAGGCCATCTGGATGCGGCCGCCGAGCTCGGGCAGGATCATCACCTTGATATATTCATTTTCGAGGAAGACCGCTTTGTAAGACTGGTCAACTTTCTGGTCGGAGATCTTTTCGATTACCGGATGCGGGTAAACCACACCACTGCTTCCCTGGTACACCCGGTTCTCGAGGAACATCGGATTTTTTTCAGGCTGGCCAATCGGGTAGGTAGGGATGACAATTTCTTCTTCCCAGACGAGGACTTCATTATTCATACAGCTAGTTTGTCAGGTGTGAAAATAAACCAGTATGTCGTTACCGCTGATGGAGTTTTTATCCCTTTTGATGGATTTTTTTATTATCATTGAAAAGTGAACGCTACTACTGCTATAAAAAAACGCGAAGGTTTCCAGGGACAGAAAGCAATTGTGATTCCCCGCACCATCCTGCCGGTAATGTGTAAGAGCAATGCCGTGATGAGTACCTTATATATTACCGACATTGGCTATTACCCCAAAGCACGCCACCACTACAGGGAACGGAAGCATGGGGCCGACCAGCATATACTGATCTATTGTTCAAAAGGGGGCGGACGGGTAGAGATCCGCGATACGGTGTACCAGGTCGAAGCCGAAGAGTTCATATTTATCCCGGCGAAAACACCCCATGCCTACCAGGCCAATGACGATGACCCATGGACTATCCACTGGGTTCACTTCACTGGTTCGGTGGCGGCATCCATTCTTGAGACGCAGCAAAAACAGGGTTCGGGTCACAAGGGCACCATCCGCAACAGTGAAAAGATAGTGAACCTGTTCACCGAAATGTACGATTTGCTTGAGCGGGGGTACAGCACCGACAACCTCCTTTACACGAACATGTGTTTCTGGCATTTCCTGACCCTGTTCATTTTTAATGACAAGTTCAGTTCGCCCGGGCATCAGCCGGAAAAGGATCCATCCGACCTTGCCATTGATTTTATGGGTAAAAAAATCGACCAGGTGCTCAGCCTGGAGGAGATTGCTGCCCAGGTCAACTTTTCCGCATCCCACTTCTCTTATATATTCAAGAAAAAGACGGGGTATGCGCCGATGGAATATTTCAACCACCTGAAGGTACAGAAGGCCTGTCAGTACCTCTTGTTTACCAGTCTGCGCGTAAAGGAGATTGCCCAGAACCTCGGGATCGAGGATCCCTACTACTTTTCAAGGCTGTTTACCAAAGTAATGGGCATTTCCCCTGCGCTTTACCGGGAAAAACGCTCCCATTGACGTTTCAGAACGCCATTATCTGTACTTTTGCAGCCGGAAAATCAATCGGGTCGGATGTTTGGCTGGTCTGGTTTAACCTTTTGTTAACCCATCAAGCCGATACATTTGCCCATACTTAAAATGTTTATGAAGAAATTAGTGTTGTTCCTTGCAGGAAGTCTGATGATCAGCTCTGCGGTACTTGCGCAGGATACCCTCCGGGTGTTGCCAAAAAAGAAACCAACCATCAACCTTGCGAACCGTGCAAATGACCATTTTATGATCCAGCTGGGTTATGCCGGTCTGGCTGGCAAGCCCGATAGCATTGTTACCGGTGGTATCAGCAAGGTGCTGAATTTCTATTTCATGTTTGATTTCCCGTTTAAGACGAATCCCAAGCTCAGCATGGCTTTCGGGCCTGGTATTTCGTCGGACCAGATCGGCCTGAACAAAACTTATGTAGGACTGAAGGACAATACCACCCTGCTGGCGTTTACCAACCAGTCGGATACCAACCATTTCAAGAGGGTTAAACTGGCAATGACGTATGCAGAACTGCCGGTTGAATTCCGTTATACTTCCGACCCGGTGAATGCCGGTAAAAGTTTCAAGGCGGCGATTGGCCTGCGTGTCGGGACCATGCTGCAGGCGCATACCAAAAACAAGACTTACCAGAATGCGTCGGGCAATACCCTCAACGATTACACGATGAAGGAAGCCAGCAAGAAGTTCTTTAATACAACCCGGTTATCGGCTATTGCCCGTGTGGGATGGGGTCACTTTACCATTTTCGGCAGTTACCAGATCACTACCCTGTTTAAAGAGGGGGTGGCGGCCGAGATGCGACCGTTCTCGGTGGGGCTGAACCTGAGCGGACTTTAATAAAAATATTTATTTCAGTGAAAGCGGTCCTGCCACGGACCGCTTTTTTAATTTTGTACCAGTCCCGGACATCTGGCTCGCATTTAGCCGGGATTGGAACACTCTAAACTATAACATGCTCGATACCAAAAAAGCGATACAGAACGAAGAAAGGGCCGTGCTGGTGGGGCTGATCCAGAAGGACCAGACCGAAACACAGGTCCAGGAATATCTCGATGAACTTTCCTTCCTCGCCGAAACTGCGGGTGCAGTGTCGGTGAAACGGTTTACGCAAAAAATGCAGCACCCCGACAGCCGCACCTTTGTAGGCAAGGGGAAATTGCAGGAGATCAAGGAGTATATCCAGGACAAGGACATCCGGGTGGTCATTTTCGATGATGAACTTTCGGGTGCCCAGATCAATAATATTGAAAAGGAACTCGATGCAAAAACCATTGACCGGTCGGACCTGATCCTCGACATCTTTGCCCGTCGCGCCAAAACCGCGCAGGCCAAAGCCCAGGTGGAGCTGGCGCAGTACCAGTACATCCTGCCGCGACTGCGTGGTATGTGGAAACACCTTGAACGTCTTGGTGGCGGTATTGGTACAAGGGGGCCGGGTGAAAGTGAGATTGAAACGGACCGTCGGATTGTGCGGGATAAAATTTCATTGCTGCGCAAACGGCTGAAGGAAATCGACAAACAGGCATTTACCCAACGGAAAGACCGCGGTGAATTTATCCGCGTGGCGCTGGTGGGTTATACCAATGTGGGCAAAAGCACACTCATGACTTTGTTAAGCAAGAGTGATGTTTTTGCAGAAAATAAATTGTTTGCGACGCTGGATACCACCACGCGGAAAGTTGTGTTTGATACCACGCCTTTTTTGCTGAGTGATACGGTCGGGTTCATCCGCAAGCTTCCCCACCACCTGGTGGAGAGCTTCAAAAGCACGCTGGACGAGGTTCGCGAGGCAGATATTCTGTTACATGTGGTGGACATTTCGCATCCGAATTATGAAGAGCAGCTGGGTGTGGTTAATAAAACACTGGAAGAATTGGGTGCGTTGGAGAAGCCTACGCTGACGGTGTTTAATAAAATGGATCTGTACGAAGAGAAGACTTTTGATGAATGGCTGGAGGACAGTACCAAACAGGAAATCCTGGAAGACCTTCGCGAACGCTGGATGGGGGAGACGCATGGCAATGCCATTTTTGTTTCCGCCGTGGAGAAGCGGAACCTGGACCAGCTGAGGGCGGGCATTATGGATAAAGTGAGGCAGATGTATAAAGTGAGGTATCCTTATAAAACAGAGTTTCTTTATTGAGGCCTTGTCAGCCCGAAGGGACCTGTCATCCGCGAAGAATTTGTCATCGTGCAACGATCTCATCCCGAAGGGACCTGTCATCCCGAAGGGACCTGTCATCCAATTTTTAAAAAACATCCCATGCCCGACCCCACCAACATCGAATGGATAAAAATCGCCGATCATGTGAACGAGATCGGGTTCGCATCCAACCGCATCGGCGTGGTCAAAGTAAAGGGCAAACAGATCTGTGTTGGGAAATTCAACGAGCAGGTCTTTGCATTCGCTTATAAATGTCCGCATGCCGGAGGCATCATGGCGGATGGGTTTATCGATGCGCTGGGAAACGTGATGTGTCCACTGCACCGGTACAAGTTTGACCTTAAAAATGGTCGTAATGTGACCGGCGAAGGCTATTATCTGAAGCGCTGGCCGGTGAAGCAGGAGGCCGATGGCGTTTATGTGGGAATGGACGCTGCGTCCGGTTTCTGGGGTTTATTCAAATGATCCTGCCGCCCGGGCCATAGCAACATTCCTCAGCCGGGAATTGCAACATTCCTTACCCGGGCCCATACCGTATTGATCCTGACTATTAATTTCGCCTGGTCTTCAGAAAAAAGCCTCCTTTTTTGTTAGGACAAAATATAAAAAACCCTATTTTTGCTGCCCCTTAGGAGCCCAAACGAAAGCAGGGCTGTTTCGGGACAACATATTCCTCCTTAGCTCAGTTGGTTAGAGCATCTGACTGTTAATCAGAGGGTCGCCCGTTCAAGTCGGGCAGGGGGAGCAACAGAAAGGGTTTCATTTTATGGAACCCTTTTTTATTTCCGTTCCATTGAGTGATTCGGTCAGGCGGGGCATCCGGTTAACGCCCTGCGGCATCGCTCCACCTTCATTCGACTTCGGAAACTCCGTGCCCGGCAGCCTGCCATTTCACCATTCCCTTTTTAAGAACCCTCATCACCACAGCACCAACCGGAACTCCGCAACCATTTAAGCATTGGATGTCTGTCAGGCTGCGGTCTTCCAACAAACGAAAACCAGCCGAAATAAAGTAGGTTCCTTTCTTAACCCGACGGTCAGCCATTAACGATTGCCTGATTTGTTTTTCGAAAGATTGAAGCCACAATGAATCACCGCCTTCGAATGACGACATGATCCACGCTTTCACTGATACCAGTTTGTGATGTTTCCCGATAGTGATCTCCACATCCACGCCTGTATGATTTTTATCAAGCGGCCGGTATATGGCGGTTCCCCTCAACGGCCTGACAACGGCGCCTTCCTGCTTGCCAGGTTTCCAGACGTCAGAAACTATTGCCGCCCGCATTGCTTCCGAACATAATCCGTATCCCGGATCATTGTCGCACCGGACATCAGATATGCTTCCGTCTTTCGATACCACATACCTTAAAAGCACTGTATAGGTTCCGCGCCTTGCGCCTTTACCGGCAACCTTGAAGGAACTCAGCCTTTTTGCAATCCTTTCCCTCCTCGTTGTATCTGCGTCATTAACTGCCGCTGCGACTTCTATTGCAGTAACCTTGCGCTTTCGTCCAATATGGTACGTGATCTCCAGCACGTTTTGGCTAAACGTTTCATCAACGAAAAGAAAACTCATTAATATGAAGAGGAGAATTTTCATCGGCGCATATTCAGGTGGGGAGTCGTAACCTAAGATAGCCAAACAATCACACGAACAGGTTATTGTTTCGATAAGGATCAATCGGTAGGTTTACCCTTATTTACCTCAACCCCTTTTTATGAAGCGTACACTGGCTTTCGCCGTTTTTGTATTGGTCTCATCCTCTTTAGTTGTATCGTGTAAAAAAGGGGATGATGGTCCTCCAGGCACCGCGAACGTAAAATATTCCGCATGGTTTACTCCCGCCCAATACACAAAGGAAACAATCTTCGGCATTAACAACTTCAGCTATAACCAGCCTGCACCCGAAATTACCCAGCAGATCATCGACACCGGAACGGTACTCACCTTCGGGAAATTACTAGGATACAGTGATTTAATATGGCCTGCTTCACAGGTATCACAACTTCCTATTAATGTCACCTACTACCAGTCACCAGCCAGCCAGACAGACACCTGGTCTGCGCTGATTACCCCGGGAAACCTTAAAATCCGGTTTGTCAACAACAACAATATTTATAATTCCATAGCCAACACGCATATGTTCCGGTACATCATTATCCCGGGTGCAGTATCAACGGGTCGGGCCCGGTCAATGACTTATCACGAAGTCTGTGAAACATATAACATCCCTGAATAAAAAATCCAGGCCAGCCACGAGGCTGGCTTTTTTTCTCTTCGCAGGACTGCAGTAAATTTGCCGGCGTAATGAAGGTTTGTTGAAATAATTTTCGCCGGTATATATGCCATCAAATTCCACTCACGGTTTTCATTTCCGCAAAGCCA
>SDZZ01000439.1 GCA_004173255.1 Chitinophagaceae bacterium
GTCTGCCCTTTCAACGATCTTTCTGATTGCAATTACCCTGGTAGCCTGGTTTGCGATCATCATGCAGTTCCGGTTGCAGATGGATAACACGCATGAAACAAAGGCAGAGCTGGCTATCCGGTTCTTCAGTTTTTTTACTATTGAATCCAATATCCTTGTTGCAGCGGCAACCACCTGCCTGCTGCTGTTCCCTCGCAGCCAGGCCGGCCGTTATTTCTCCCGCTATAAGGTGCTCACTGCTATTGCCGTCTATATTTTTATCGTTACGCTGATTTATAATACGGTGCTCCGCTGGACATGGAGCCCGACCGGCATGACAAGGCTGCTGGATGAAACGCTTCACGTGGTTGTTCCTATCCTGTTTGTGCTGTACTGGTTAATTTGTGTGCCCAAACAACGACTGCCGGTCCGGGCAATACTGCCATGGCTGCTGTTTCCACTGGTGTATATATTTTACACCCTGCTGCGTGGGCAGGTCTCCGGGTTCTACCCCTACCCTTTTGTGAACGTAGCCCAGCACGGTCTGAAACAGGTGCTCCTCAATTCGCTGGGCGTTACGGCAGCCTTTGTACTGGTATCGCTTTTATTTGTCTGGATCGGAAATCAATTACACAAAAAAAGGCGATACGGTTGATCCGCATCGCCTGGTTATAATTCCGTTTCACTTTATTTATAGGTCACAAAAGCCTGTTCCGCTTTAACGATTTTTTCGAAGAAAGCTTTTAATGCTTCATACTCGGAAGCAGGCAGGTTTTCGCGGGTGCTGTTAAACTTCCTGGTGATTACCAGTTTGCCCGGCGACTTCACCACATAACTCAACGAATAAGTCATTTTGCGGAATGTGAAAGTCTGGCTCTTTGGCAACTCGATAAAGCTGGTACCTGCCGGTGCCGTCACGTTCACGATGGTCTCATAGCGGTCAATGTCTTCGTACGACATATAGTTTACCGGGTACATCCTTTTTTCATCGGAGAAATTATCCATCGAAGCCACCACATCCGGGTAGTTGATCCGGAAAGTTTTCATGGAACCGATTTCGGTGATTTCATTTTTTGCCTTGAAAGAGTAAGAATAACTTACCGAATCGTCGTGGTTATCGAGGCTGCCAAACTTTACCGATGTCATGTTCACGGCATTTTTGTATTTGCCCGCAACGGTTTCCTGCAGTTTCTTCAGTCGTTTTTCCTGGTCAAGTTCTCCAAAAGTATAACGGGTATTGGCACTCGGAGCACCTGAGATAACCGTGTTCACCGTTACCTCCACATCGGAACCGACCGGCTTGATATCCAGCACCCTTTTATACACGTCTTTTGTGCGGGTTTCGGAGGTCAGCTTTTTCAGCTCGACCGGTTGTGCATTGTTGCGGTATGGAATCTCCAGGATGTTTGCGCCAAGATCATTATTTGGCAGGCTGGCAAAAGGCAGGTAATTGTCGGTGAGCTCCAGGAAATAAACTTTTTTATCCAGTTCAGCCTTCACAATACAATGGTTGAATTCCATGCTCGGCAGCAGCAGGTTGTTCTCCCCGTTGTCGCGCGTACTGAGCAGCACCAGCTGGGATTTAATGCCGGCCATCTGCGCCAGCGTAACGAACAGGCTCGACAGGTCCTTGCAGTCACCCAGTTTGGTCGTGAGCGTTTTTGCCGGGCGCTGCGGAACATAACCACTCTGGCGGAACGCCACCGAGCTATAACTGATATTCGATTCAATATAGTCATAAATTTTGCGGGCCTTCTGCAGTTCGGTCATCGGCTTTTGTCCGGCCGGGAACAGTTCCTTGTAGAGGGCAATGATTTCAAAGTCCTCTTCGGCCCGGTTGCTGGCAATATCGGCATACCAGTCAGTAATGTTCTTCCATTCAGGAATGGTACTCACATGCAGGATCTTGGAAACATCCACCAGCAACGGCATCAACGGCTCATCTTCATCGGGCAGGCCTTCATTGATTTCCCAGGTGTACTGCTTAAAGTCTTCCAGGTCGGTCACTACCGGTTTCTGGCTTTCGTTACGAAACTCGTAAGACAATCTGGTGGCCGCTGGCATCACCAGGTTGTAACGAACCTTGGCTGAATAGATCTGACCGCCAAAATAGTACTGGTCCCAGAACTCCCGGGCCATCCGGCCGGAATGGTACTCCCTCAGCCGGTATTTGTATACCACCACATCCCCTGCTTCCAGCTTGGGGAAAACAATCTCGTTGCCGTTGATTTCCCCCTTGATATGTGACATGTTCTTTTTAATAATCTCGGCTTTTTCAATCAGCAGCGATTGTGAATTGCTGTAGCCGATAGAGCTTTCCTTGTAACGATCGATCCCTTTCTGGTTGGTGATGCGGATCAGCATGGTAAAATACTGTTCATTGGCACCACCGGGATAACAAAAAATATCTTTCTGGTCAAGGATGTAATACCACCCGTAGTCGGTGTTTTTAGCGGCGTCCATTTTGTCAGCCTTCACCACCGAGTCAATCGATGGTTCAAAAACCATTTTATACAATTCCTTTTTGTTGTTCAGCTTCCTGATCTTGTTGATGATCTCATACTGGTTGGGATTGTACTTGAGCGACTCGTTATACGCGCTGATGGCTTCCGTCTTCTGTTTCTTTTCATTCCGGATATCGCCCAGCTTTTCCCAGTAGGCATCCACGTATGGTGCAATGGCTAATGCCTTGCCAATCTCGTTTTCGGCTTTGTCGTACAGCTTTTCGTTGAAATATTCACCCGACGAATTGGACAGTTCAGCTGGTGAGTAAGGGAAATAGCTGATCAGCCTGTCGGCGATTTCACGGGCTTTCTTATGCTGCCCTTCTTCCCGCAGCAGGTCCTTGTATTTGGTCAGGATGCCATAGTTGAAATTGTGCTCCATGTACGACTCGTACAACTTCATCGCCCCTTTTTTATCCTTGTTTACTTCCTTCTTCACGGAATACATCATCTGCATCACCGATTCGTTATCGGGATACAGTTTGTACTGGCGTTCTACTTCCGCCACCAGGTCATCATACTTCTCCTCGGCACCCATCAGCCGAAGTTTATAATTGGATGCGGAAAAATCTTCGCCAAACAGCGAGATTTTTTTTGCCAGTTCTTTTTCGCAATCCTCGTATTTCTCATTGTCAAAAAGTTCCTTGATATTCAGTTCAAGCACCACCAGGCTTTCCGGATCCAGTTGTTTGATGCGCTCCACTTCCTCGAGCAGCAGCGTGCGGTTATTGTCCTTGATCAGCACCTCAATCATTTTCATGATCAGCAAACAGTTGTCTGGCGCCATTTCCAGGGCATCGGTCATCAGATTACGTGCTTCGATTACTTTTTTGTTGCGCAGGTATACATCGGCCAGCAATAAATAGTTGACCAGGTTTTCAGGCGACTTTTGAATGCGGTCACGGAAGAAACTTTCAGCAAACAGCGGTACCAGTTCCTTCCTGGCGTTGGTACCGGTTACTTTGGGGTAGCTGGTTACTATAGAGGAACCGGTTACGCCATTAATTGTTTTTCCTTTTGCGTCGGTAAAACGTACGGCAAAATTGGGATACGACGTGTTGGTATAACTCAGTTGCACCAGCACCCGGTTGTTGCCTTTTTTAAGCTGGCAGGGAACGGTGTAAGTGTCGAATTCGGTAACCCTTTCGGTTTGTTCAGAGAGCATCAGTTCATCGTTCACCCATACTTTTACCGCACCTGTGGCTCCTGTGGCCAGGAACACCTGCTGGTCAGCATCCGACTTTACAAAGGACTGGGCATAAACCACAGCAGTCTGTTC
>SDZZ01000440.1 GCA_004173255.1 Chitinophagaceae bacterium
CCTGTTGCCGGCTCAACATACAATAACTGGAATACCGGTGAACCAAACAACACCTCTTCCAATGAAAATGCAGGTACTATCTATTCTTCGGGTGCCAATGCAGGCAAATGGAATGACCTGAATGCTACAAGTTCATTGGGGTACATGGTGGAATACGGCGGTCTCAGTACGGACCCGCTGCTGCAACTCACCGCCAGCCGCGTGGTGGCAATCAATATCATACTTCCGGTTCGTGACCTGCAGTTTGCGGTTAAACAATCCGGCCCGGATGTGCGGCTTGACTGGTCTACTTCCGCAGAATCGGAGACCCGTAATTATGAGATCCTCCATTCTACCGATGGCACAAACTATAAACAGATTGGTTCCGTAACTGCCGCTGGTAACAGTTCGTCAACCAGCACCTATACCTGGTTACATAGCCAGCCAGGTACCGGCACACATTATTACCAGCTCGCACAATTTGATATCGACGGGGCGGTTCACTACAGTGAGGTTCGCACCGTGAGGATCAGTGACGGCGCATTCAGGCTGTTTCCGACGGTAACAACATCAACCGTTCAGGTGATCACACCCGGACGACCTGCCGCATTCAGCGTATCCATCAGTAATGCTGCCGGTGTGCGTGTGATGAATGAACAGCTGTCGGGCCAGGGTGGTACCATTGACCTGTCGAAATTGACTCCGGGGATTTATTTCGCTGAAGTAGTGAAGCAGGGAGAACGCGAAGTGTTCCGCATCATCAAAAAATAAAATCTGCGGATAAGGCCAGGCGAAGACAACTGACTGGTGAATTGAGAAAATTGTTTTCCATCGCTGCCCCGGGCAGGCCTCCTGCTCAAAAAAAAATAAACCCGCGTGACCTGAGTGTTGCGCGGGTTTTTATTTCGCCTGCCGTTTCCGGCTGACCATGCTGCCGGGAGTGATGTGGTAATGCAACCCGAAATCCCTGGTAAAATTAGATGCTGCGGTGTAGCCCACGGCTTCGGCAACCTCGTTTACCGAAGCCATGCCTTCTTCAATTAAAGTAGCAGCCTTCTCCATCCGTCTGTTCCTTACGTAGTTTGTAAGTGACCTGCCGGTGAGCGCGAAGAACTCCTGCCGCATCATTTTTTCCGATACGTTGAACATTCGTGAAAATTCTTTCAGCCGGCCGCAGCCAGGTTCGGTGTAGTATTTTTCGATATAGTTTACTGCCAGTTGCGCTGCCTCCTTGCCGAAGTCTGGCCGCGTTTTCCCATCCGGTGGTTGCTGGCCCGCAGCCAGGGAATAGCGGAGGACAAATCCGTCAACCGCCCGGCGGACTTCCATTGAAGCACGGTGGCCAGTTGGCCGGACGAGGAGCAGGTCATTTAACTGCACCGCAAGGTCACATCCGCTATCTGCCTTTTCACGTAATATTTTACGGAAAGCCGTATGATGGTAAGTTAAGGCCGTGAGCAGATGTGATCATTGCGGAAAACGGCGCTGTTACTGCACAAAAAAAATGCCTTTCACAAAATCATGACGATTGTGCGAAAGGCATTGCCGGACGGGGATGAACCCGCCGAGGCCGTTGATGGCTTATTTTACCATTTCATTGAAAACGCTGAGGTCAGCACCGGTTGCGTCAGACTTCACGATGGTCCATGATTTTTCATCTTCCAGTGAAACAACATAGCTGAGACTATCGTGTTTGGTCGTTTCGGTAACACCCACGATTTTTTTACCTGGGTACTCTTTCTGGATGCGCGCCTTTACGAATGGAGCCAGATCCTTTTCAGTGTAGTAGCGCAGGCTTTTTACCACATTACCTTTTGCATCATACCAGATATGGCAGGTAATATCGGCGTTGTTGTAGTACACTTCCATTTTGCCGTCGGTGTCATACCATTTTACATTTTCTGCTTTTGGGAAAGCAACAGTAAACCTTTCAACGATTTTAACATCGAGGGAATCTGCAGCCATTGCAGGGGCAGAAACGATTACTAAAAGGATTACGAGGAATTTTTTCATGATTGTGTTTTTAAAGGAATTGTTTTTATTAATTCTTTGGTTAAAGATTACATGTTTGTGATGCGCTGTCATATACAGTCAGACGCAGGAAGCTATTCCGATGTTACAGGTTGATTGAAATAAAGTCAGCGATGATTTTGTGGAAGTTCATTTCTTAAACGCAGGCGATGCGTTTTCTGGTCAGCTCGCGGAGCTGGTTGTAGGGAACGGGTTCGATTCTTCATTTTAGCACCAACGGTGGATTTTATGCCGTTGGTGGCGCAAATGTTGGGCTTATTTCTGGTGTGTGCAATCGTAAATCTACTTTCCTGTGTAAATATATTGTTAACAGGTGTATAGCTCTATGAGGCTTGAAGACCCCGAAAGCTTGCTGACACTGATTATCCGACCGGCAGCTTATAATCAGGATCTTCGGTGATATTGACTTCAATAACGTCTTCCGCATTTTTGAGCAGCCGGCGGCAGTCTTCACTCAGGTGCCGCAGGTGTAACTTTTTACCGGCCTTTTTATACTGCGCGGTCAGTTTATTCAGTGCATCGATCGCGCTCATGTCCACCACCCGGCTTTCGCGAAAGTCTATGATCACTTCATCGGGGTCATTATTGATATCAAACTTGCCGGCAAAGGGCGTTACAGATCCAAAAAAAAGAGGTCCGTAGATTTCATAATGTTTGATGCCCTGCCCATCTGTATATTTTTTTGCCCGGATCCTTTTGGCGCTTTCCCAGGCAAAAACAAGGGCGGATATGATTACACCAATGAGCACAGCCAGTGCCAGATTATGTAACCATACGGTAACAACGGCTACCAGGATGCCGGTAATAATATCATGTCTGGGCATTTTGTTGATAATGCGGAAACTGATCCATTCAAAGGTGCCGATGGCAACCATGACCATCACGCCCACCAATGCCGCCATTGGCACTTTTTCGATTACCGGTGCACCGAACAGTATGATGAGTAGAATAGTGCAGGCGGCGATAATTCCGGATAACCTTGCCCTGGAACCCGCAGAAAGGTTGACGAAGGTCTGGGCAATCATAGCGCAGCCACCCATACCGGTGAAGAGCCCGTTGAGTACATTGGCGCTACCCTGGGCTACACATTCTTTATTGCCGCGCCCGCGGTTGCCGGTTATTTCGTCCGCTACACTTAACGTGAGCAGGCTTTCAATCAGTCCGACACCAGCCATCACAAGGGAATAGGGGAAAATAATTTTCAGGAATTCAAAAGAAAAAGGGACATCGGGTATATGGAAAGGAGGGAAGCCACCGCTGACCGAGGCAATATCCTTAACTGTTTTGGTATCGATGCCGAAACCAAGTACAATAATGAAAACAACGATAATTGCCACCAGCGATGCGGGGATGGCCTTTGTTATTTTCGGAAAGACGACTACCACAATGACGGTGAGTGCAACCAGTGCAAGCATGGTCCAGAGTGCAGCACCCGTAAGCCAGGCGGTACCTGATGTTGTGTGTATCTTGAATTGTTCTACCTGGGCCATGAAGATGATGATGGCGAGCCCATTTACAAATCCATACATAACTGGTTGTGGTACCAGGCGGATAAATTTACCCAGTTTAAGTACCCCAACAAGGATTTGCAGTATACCGGCAAGCAGCACTGCCGCAAAAACATATTCGACTCCGTGTGATTGCATCAGTGCGATGAGCACGACCACCGTTGCGCCCGCTCCACCCGACACCATGCCTGGCCGTCCGCCAAAAATGGAGGTGATGAGTCC
>SDZZ01000441.1 GCA_004173255.1 Chitinophagaceae bacterium
TCGTGCAGGTGCTTCCATACACTGCCGGCCCCGGTTTTACCCAAATCAGCTACCTTTGCTGACTGATTTTTCACGAACAATCCATTTTTTAATGATCCTTTCAATTGTTGCATACGGTCATCCCGTTCTAAGGAAAGTGGCCGAAGATATTACCAAAGATTACCCCGGGCTTGAAAAGCTGATTGCCGACATGTGGGAAACCATGTATGAAAGCAATGGGGTCGGACTGGCGGCCCCGCAAATCAACCGCAGCATCCGCCTGTTTGTGATCGATACCGCGCAGATGTTTGAAAACATGGATGATGATGAAAAGGCCGACTATGCCGATAACCCCGGCACCAGGCAGGTGTTCATCAATGCGCAGATTGTGTCACTCGACGGGGAAGAATGGGCCTACAACGAAGGGTGCCTGAGCATACCAAAAATCAGGGAGGATGTGAACCGTACGCGCGAAGTGACACTGAAGTACCTGGACGAACAGTTCGAACAGCAGGAAAAAACATTCAACGGTATCACGGCACGCGTGATCCTGCATGAATATGACCATATTGAAGGCAAATTATTTATCGATCATATTTCGCTGCTGAAGCGCAAACTGATGAAGGGTAAACTCAATGACATTTCGAAAGGGAAAATCCGGGTGGATTATAAAATGATGTTCCCCCAATGAGGATTTTTTGTTTCATATTATTCCTGCTTGTTTCCGGCATCCGTGTATGGGGACAGAGCGATTCGCTCGATACGGAACGTCTTGCAAAAATGATTTCACTGAGTGAAGTGGTGGTTCGTACGGATGTGAACGTGCCGAAGTTTATTGACCGGGTGAAAAACGATACCAGTTTTTACAAGGCTTTTAAAAACCTGCATGTGCTGGGCTTCACTTCACTGAATGATATCCGCATTGTGGATAAAAAAGGAAAACAGAAGGCGGGTATGCAAAGCCGTACAACACAGCACCACAGCGGCAATTGCCGTACCATGGAAAAAATTTCTGAAAGCGTGCAGGGTGATTTTTACAACAGCGACAGCAGCTATAATTATTATACGGCTGAGCTGTATGCAGGCTTGTTTTTTACCAAAGGGCAGGTATGCGGCGAGAGTAATGTGGTGGCCGGAACCAGTTTCAGTGCGAAAGGTAAATCGGGTACCGATAAACACAAGGAGCAGCTGAAGATGCTCTTCTTCAATCCCGGAAAAAAAATTCCCGGCATCCCGTTCATCGGCGAGAAGATCAACATTTTTGATCCGGATGTAGCCGAGTTGTACGACTTCTCCATTGACCAGGTCCAGTATGAAGGACAGTCAGCCTACCTGTTTACCGTGCAGGCCCGTGAAGACCTGACTTCCGGGGAGCGTAACAGGATTGTGATCGATAATATGGTCACGTGGTTTGATGCAAAGACCATGGACGTACTCGCCCGCAATTACCGGCTTAGTTACGATGCCGGTGTGTATGACTTTGATGTAAGTATGGAAGTACAGATGACCCGGTTTAACGGGCTGCTGGTTCCGAGGACACTCCGGTATAACGGGAACTGGGACGTGGTCCTGAAGAACCGCGAACGGGGCGTTTTTACCGCGACGCTGTTTGATTTTACCAATTGATTTTAATTGCTGGGTTTGGCGGGTGTTCAATGGTCAAACGCTTTCACGGGTGTTCACTGGTCAACCGGTTTGACTCGCTGTGTGCAGGGAGGCGTCAGGAGAGAGGCTGGGTTGTAATCAGTCTTCTTTTAACTGGTTGCCGATGGTGCTGACATATTTCCTCCAGCGTTCGATGACGAGGGTAATGTCTTCGGCCAGTTCGGTCTCGAAGTGCACGAACTCGCCTGTTTCAGGATGGGTGAACCCGAGGGTTTTTGCATGAAGGGCCTGTCGTTTACAGACAGCAAAACAGTTTTCTACAAATTGTTTGTACTTGGAGTATACCGTGCCCTTAACGATGCGGTCGCCACCATAAAAATCATCGTTAAATAATGGGTGGCCCAGGTACTTCATGTGCACGCGGATCTGGTGGGTGCGGCCGGTTTCAAGGATGCACTGTACCAGCGTTACATACCCAAACCGCTCCAGGACCTTATAGTGGGTGATGGCTTCCTTACCGTGATCGCCTTCAGGGTATGCTTCAAATAACTTACGGAAACGCTGGTGCCTTCCGACATGGGCAATGATGGTGCCCTCATCCTGTTCCACATCGCCCCACACCAGTGCAATGTATTTGCGTTCGATGGTATGGTCGAAAAACTGTTTGGCAAGGTGTCGCATGGCCTTATCCGTTTTGGCCATGACCAATAAGCCGCTGGTATTTTTGTCGATGCGGTGAACGAGGCCGAATCTCGGTAGCAATTCTTCCGAAATAGCGGGGTTCTGGTGCTGCAGGTACCACGCTGCACCATTCAGCAGGGTGCCGGAGTAGTTGCCACTGCCGGGATGTACGACCATGCCCGCAGGTTTGTTGATCAGCATCACCTGATCGTCTTCATACACAATATTGAGATCCATTTTTTCCGGCACCACATCGGTTTCATCCGGATGCATATCCGAGAAAATGACAATCTCGTCGAAGGGTTTGATTTTGTAATTTGATTTAACGGGTTTACCGTTTACCAGCACCATTTCATTGGCGATGGAGCGTTGCAGTTTGTTACGGGTGGCCCCTTCAATCCTGCTCATCAGGAATTTGTCGATGCGAAGGGGATCCTGGCCCTTGTCGATCCTGAAATTGAACCGTTCAAAAAGTTCGTCACTCACTTCGGGCTGATCCGCTGGGTCGCCCACCTGTTCCAGTTCTTCCGACATCCTTTAACCTGATTTTCGCCAAAGGTAATGGATGGCAGGCCGGCTTCCAGCGGTCTTTTGGAAAATCGGCCGATTACAGTGAATTTTACAGTCCGATCATGAACAGACAACCAGTTACCTTCCGCGATCTCGATAAGATGCCATACAGGCAAGCCTGGGAGTACCAGGAGAGCCTGCTCCAGGGCAACCTGGAACTGAAAAAACAGGCCCGCGACCGCGAGATAGCCGGCGAGCCTTATGCACCGCAGACCAGGCACTACCTGTTGTTTGTGGAGCACCCTGCGGTTTATACCCTTGGCAAAAGCGGCGACATGGCCAATGTATTGCTGACTGAACAGGAGCTGGCTGATAAGAACATCGAGTTCTTTTATTCCAACAGGGGTGGAGACATCACGTTTCACGGTCCGCAGCAACTGGTCGGTTATCCCATCCTTGACCTGGAAAAATATTATACTGATATCGGCCGGTACCTCCGCAATATTGAAGAAGTGATGATCCTGACCATGGCGGAGTATGGGTTAAAAGGCGAGCGATCGCCGGGTGAAACCGGCGTGTGGCTTGATCCGTCGGTGAAGGGAATGGAACGGAAGATCGGGGCCATAGGAGTGAGGAGCAGCCGGTGGGTCACCATGCACGGATTCGCCTTCAACGTAAATACCGACCTCCGTTACTTTGACAATATTATACCCTGTGGCATCCAGGACAAACAGGTTACCTCGATGGAAAAAGAGTTGGGTCGTGAAGTGGAGATGGAAGAGGTGAAGGAAAAAATGAAAAGGAATTTTGAAAAAGTGTTTGAGTCCCAGCTCGTGGAGGGATAAGGTCTGCCCTGGGTCCCTACGGGATGACAAGTGTCCCTCCGGGATGACAAGTGTCCCTACGGGATGACAAGTGTCCCTTCGGGATGACAAGTGTCCCTACGGGATGACAAGTC
>SDZZ01000442.1 GCA_004173255.1 Chitinophagaceae bacterium
GGTTGCCCCTGAAATGGTCGTTTCCAACATTGAGCTTGTTTGTCATGTTCCACCATTTGCCAAGCTTGATGGGGTAGTTCAGGTCAAGGTTCAACGCCTGCACCCGGCCCGCATTGTCTGGCAGGGAGATCAGGATGTTTCCTGACTGGCGGTAGACCGTTGCAAAGTAGTCATCGGCCATGCTGTAGGTAGTGGCAAGGGTGACCCTGTCATTGAATGTGTAGGTCAGCTCGGCCTGGTCGTTGCGTTGTACGCGAAGCAGCGGGTTTCCGGCCTGCTGACTGAGCGGGTCCTGGACGTACCCGAAGGGCTCAAGGTCGCTGTAGTCGGGCCGCTTGATCCTGCGGGAAAGGGCAACGCGCAGGTGGTGTTTACCGCCGGGCCTGAAGGTAAGGTAGGCCGAGGGCAAAAGGTTAAGGTAGCTGGTGTCGGGGCTGATTGTTTGCGAGGTTTCTCCCTTAGCACCGGTCTGCTCGATTCTTAGGCCAAGTTGCCAGCCCCATTGTTCGTAAGAGCTGGAAATCCCGCCGTAGCCTGCGAGGATCTGCTCGGTGTAACGGAAGCTGTTCTGGTCCTGGCTGTTGTCGGTTCGCACGCTGGCGACCTTCAGGCCGGCTTCCACCTTAATTTTGCTCCTGTAGGTGTGGACATAGTCGGCCTTTGCCGTAGAGATGCTGATATTAGTCTGGCTAAGGTAACCGATGGCCGGCTGGCCGGTTGTCAGAAGGTTGATCTGGCTATTTCTGGTGAAATCAGCGCGGTCAAGGTCCAAACTGAGCTCGGTGCCAAGGGTGTCTGCGTAGCGGTAGTTCAGGTTATAGATGTTCCAGTGACGGGAATTGGGGTTTTGGCTACTGGTGAGGTAACTGTTTGACCCTTGCTGGGAATAGGTGTCATAGCTGGTCCTGTTGGTACTGGCTTCGCGCTCTATGATCCCGCCAAAGGTGCTTTTGGAGTTGATTGCGTAGTCGAGGGCAATGCGGAAGACCGGGTCGCTCCATCTGTCCAGGTTATCGCTGTTTTGGATCAGGGTTTCTGGGTTCAGTTCGCGCAGCCTGTTGCTGTTGGTCAGGTAGCTGCCCCTGTGCCAGGCGCCGTATCCGCTGACGGCGAGTTTTCCGGTGCCATAGTTCATTAGGGCCGATAGGTCCAGCCAGTTGTTGGTGGCCTGGGAGGTGCTCAGGTCCAGATTTCCGTTAATCCCCTTTGCCGCCCCATTTGTCTTGATGTTGATGATTCCGGTGTTGCCGTTGACCTCGTACTTTGCCGGAGGGTTGCTGAGCAGCTCCACCTGTCTGATGCTTCCCGTGGGCATGGCCCTGAGCATCTTGGCAAGGTCGCGCGGGGTCATCCTGACCACCTTTTCGTTGATCATGACCTGGACCTCGGACTTTCCGCTCATCAGTATGGCGTCCTCGTTGTCGCTGATGGTGATCCCAGGGGCAAGGGAAAGGATCTCCAGGCCATTTGACGCGAGCTTTTTGATACCCTCGTTCACGCTGATCACGCTCCGGTCGGTCAGTTGGATGATCAGGGGTGCCGTGGCCTGTATGCGGATCTCACCAAGCTGGTTTTCAATTGGTTTCAGGCGGATGGTGCCAATGGTACGCTGGGAGGTGAAGATGGTATCCGGGCGATAGCCCATTGCGCTGATGATCAGCTGGTCCATTGCCGGAGCGCTGGTGCTGAAAAGACCTGCGGTATCGGTGAGGATGGCTCTGATGGGTTTGGACGAGGCATAAATCCTAATGACAGAACCTGGAAGGGGAAGTCCCTTTTCGTCTGCGACCTTCCCGCTGAGCTGGGCGCTGGCGCTGATGGTGAAAAAGTAAAGAAGTGCGGTAAATAATTTTTTCATGTCCCAAAGGTGGTGCCAATTGGCTTGGCCGTCGCTCCAGAACATGTTCTGAACCCCCTAATTGGGGATATAGTCCTTGGGATTTTTACCGGTCAGCTTCTTAAAGGCGCGGTTGAAGGTGGACTTGGAATTGAAGCCTGCATCATAGGCGGTTGCAAGTAGGCTGAAGTTGCGGTAGGCGGGGGTGTTCAATAACCGGATGGCCTCGCGTACGCGCAGCTCATTGATGTAATCGTTGAAGCTTTTGCCCTGGGTACCGTTGATCACCTTGCTGAGCAGCGAGGCATTGGTGCCCATCTTCCTGGCCAGCTCGGTCAGGGTGAGCTCGGGCTCAAGGTAGCTCTTTTGCCCCTGCATCATCTCTTCCAGCCTCTGCTTCCAGGGCTGCATCCAGGACTGGTCCTGGTACGGGACCTCGATGGTGCCGGGCTGTAATGCCAGGGGCTGGGTGTATGTGATGAGTAGCTGGGGCTCAAAGTTGAGCTTGATGATGGGGATTGCGCTGTAAGCGCTGATGGCCATATAGTAACTGATCAGGGCAAAGGCGAAAAAATAGTACCAGGAGCGCACGTACATCATTTCGATGAACAGCGAGAGGATGTGCTCTGAGATCAATAGGATGGTTAGCAGGGCAAAGACATACAGGAAGTTGCGCAGCCACTTGAAACTGGCCGCATCGGCAAAGGAGAACTCCATTCCAGAGAATACGATATACTGGCGGTAATAGCGGATGGAAAGGATCAGGTAGATCAGTATGCTGATGCTCCAGCTCCAGCCGTACCAGGGGTCAAAGTCCGGATCGGTCTCCCCGTTCATCAGGTAATAACGGCCTAGGACCAGCTTATCGGTTAGTGCCACGGTCAGACACCACACAAGGTAAAGTGCCCCTGGCAAAAAATGCAACCAGTCCATTCGGCTCAGCCGGTAGCGGGCGTTGGTGAGGCTCTTTAGGTACAGGTAGAGCAGCGGGCCAAAAAACAGTGCATGGATAAAGGGCACATAGAAAAGAAGTTCCCGGTAGGGCTGGGCGTCGTACCAGCCGGCAAAGCCCGACATCCATGGGAAGATGAACAGTGCCGAGAGCACGCAGAAGGTTCCAAGGATCTTGTCCGATAGGCGCCCGAGGGCAATCCCCCGTTTGAAGAACAGGAATCCGTATACGCACAGGTGGGTAAAAAAGATCAATAGGAGCGAACTTCGCAGCCCGAATTCAAAAAGCATGTACGAAGTTAGCGATTGTCGGGGCATAATAGGTGTCAAAATATGATTTGACACGTAAGGGGCATAAAATTTATGCAGCTTTGGGGCGTTAAGGGAGCATGTAATCGAAAACTACGCGGTTGTCGTGGTAGATCACAACTACCATCCCACATTCATATATTTATCAGAATGAAAAAAATTCTTCTTATACCATTCATCCTCTTTGTAATTCCAGGGTTCGCCATTGCGCAGAAGCAGCCGGTAGGCCAGTCTTTGACCATCAGCGCGGACTCGGCCAGAAGAAATATGGTAGAACTGCTCGATGAACTATCAAGGAAACATCCGGGCTTTTACAGGTACAACAGCAAACCGGCCTTTAAGGCGTTTATTGATTCTACGCTTGCAACTATCAGCACGCCGCTAGATGAGCTGGGTTTCTACAGGAAGCTCAAGCTGATCATTGCCCGGATCCGGTGCGTACATACCACGCTCTCACTTTCCGAGGATCAGGTTAGAAAACTGAATGGATCTGCAAACATGCTTCCGGTGGATGTGTTCTTCCAGGGCGACAGGACATTTATTACCGCCAATTACTCTGCGGCAACTCCGCCCTAACAACACTTTCATCCGGCATTTCCTCCGGCCGATTTGCCATTTCATTTGCAT
>SDZZ01000443.1 GCA_004173255.1 Chitinophagaceae bacterium
CTGGTACAGAGATTCTGATCCGCGCCAGCGGGCTGGCGGGCCTGGTTAAAATAGAGGTGAGGGACTCGGGAATAGGAATCATTTCAGAAGATCAGAAGTATGTCTTCGAACGTTTCTTCAGATCGAAACAGGTACAACGAAAATACCCGGGCATGGGGATTGGCCTGTACGTTTCATCGCAGATCATAAAAAGCCACCACGGCGCCATCTGGGTCGAGAGCGAACCGGGTCATGGCACCTGCGTTTGCTTCACGATTCCGCGACTTGAAAAGATGTGAAGGAAAAGGATGGTGGTGCTACCAGGAAGTACTGGCCAATACGGTCGCCGGCGGTATTTATGAATCTCAACCGTCCGCTTGAAAGCGAACCATCTCCCCGGAGGTCGTTTCGCCGTTTGAAGAAGCAGATCTGTTTCGATTTACAGATGGCGGGCTGGTATGATAAAGTAAAATGTCGATCCGACACTTTCCCTGATAACACCTAATTGCCCTTTGTGGCATTCAATAATGGCCTTTGAAATAAATAAACCAACCCCAAAACCTGATATATGAGGGTTTGCGTTTTCAGGGCGGTAAAACCTTTGAAACACCCGTTGCTCATCGCCCTGAGGTATACCCTTGCCATAGTCCCTTACCGAAACAGAAATGGCTTGCCCCGAAAAGGCACATGTTATATTTATATCTGCTGATGCAGGCGAAAATTTGATCGCGTTACTTACAAGTTTGGAAATAACCTGCGCAAGCCTTGCATCATCGCCCGATACTGGTGTCGCCCGGTCGGGTATGGTAACTGTGATACGGCGGACCTGGTTTGCAAGCTGGATAGTTGCCAGTGTCTTCCTCACGAGCATTCCAAGGTCAAGGGGTTCCGACTCGCAGGTAAAAGTGCCGGAGAGTATCCTTGATACCTCCGATAAATCACGGATTAAATCTTCCAGTTTAGTAACATTTTTTTCTATATTCTTTATAAGGCCGTTTTCACTGGAGTCACCGGATGATTCAAGAAAAAGATGGAGATAACCCTTTATGGATGTTAGCGGGGTTTTAAGTTCATGGCTCGCAATCCCGATAAACTCGTCTTTAGTTTTCTCATTCTGTTTTATCTGCACCATCATACGGTTGAATCCTTCGGTCAGCAAACTCAATTCATCGTTTCCGGTTACGGCCACGTCTTTGCTGAAATCGCGCAGGTCCTCAATATCTGCCATCTTCATCACCAATTCATTTATTCTCCGGCTTATGCCAAGTCTAAGCGGGCTCGCAATGAAGACTGCGCATAACGTGGATAAAAGAAAAAGCCCGGAAAATGTTACCAGCAGGTTCGTTTTACGCTGTTCGATATCCGTCGAATCCACCACCACGGATACCTGGTAAACAGCGCCCTGCCCCTGCCCGGAGTAACTTACATAAAGCCGGTTACCAGAAAAAAACGAAGATGTACTCCTGGTAAAGTATCCGGAAGATCGGGCCTTCGCCAGCTCTTCGTTTTTTCCTTGTTCAAAAACCTGCCCGTTCCATTGTATTTCGACTGCAAGAAATTTTGGTTGTGCTGAGAGTAAACTGGATAAAACAGCGGGAATGGCAAGTGAGTCAGGCACCCCGTTCTTAGTTGTGCAATTGTTCATGGCAAACCTTGTGAGCATCATCACATTTTCTATTCTGCCGTCTTTGAACGGCCGGAAACCCGAGCCAAACAATACAATGAGGAAAAGTACCAGGATAGAGAAGGCAGTAAGGATCTGGATAAGGGCAAGCCGGACTGAAATAGACATCCTGAATTGCGATAGCTTCATGGAGGGTTAATTTGACGCCCCTGAACTGACAGCGCACAGCATTTTATTAGGCCAGCCAGTTTTTAAAGCCTGTCCATGAACATTACCGATTTTAGGAAATGAAAATAAGTATTTATACAGGGTCGGCGATGTTGTTTAACGAAAAAATGAATTCCTGGTCGCAACATTCAACACTCTAGTCTATTTGCCGATAGCCTGCATTCCTTTTCCCTTTAAAACCCATCCGGGCCAATTGTGAAATCCTGATATTACCAAGGCTCTTTATCTGCCTTATGATATCAATGAAACAGGGACCTGGTAACCAGGCCATGAGTTAATTCCCGAACCGTGGACTTACAGCACCCCAAAATGTTCCAACGCCTTTAATATGCCATCGTCATCAACATCAACAGTGTGGTAATCGGCACTGGCCACAACCTCTGCCGATGCGCTGCCCATGGCCACACCGATGCCGGCGTGCCGGAGCATACTGATATCGTTGCCGCCATCCCCGAAGGCCATGGTCTGGGAAACATCGATGCCAAATTCCTGGCAGAATACATCAATGCCGCTCTGTTTGCTGACACCGGCGGGATTGACATCCGCGAACAGCGGCGTCCACCGGGTAGCAATGCAATCCGGCATCACCCGCTGCATGAATTGATCCTGGCCTTCAGGGCCGATAAATATATTGGCCTGCAGCACACCATCCATATCCACATTGGACCGGTCAATGACCGGCGGTACCGGCAGGTTCACATGCGCATACATCCCCACCACTTCCGGTGTTACATCGTTAATGGTCACCTTGTCTTTATACATCAGCGAAAAACTCAACGGTTCCAGGCCCGAGTATTCGAGCAGGTTTTGGATATTCCCGGGATCGATCGAAGTGAGCGAGAGCAGGCGTCCGTCTGTGGCAACACAACACCCTCCATTGAAAGTGATAAATCCATCAAAGGGTATATGACTCACGTTCTGGATGGTATTGATTGACCGGCCAGTTGCAACAATGACCCGGATCCCCTTTTGCTGAAGACGCTGAATGGCCGACAAGTTAGAAGCAGGGATCTGGTGCGTATTGAAACTGACCAGGGTGCCGTCTACATCAAAAAAAACCGCTTTGATTGATTTGCCTGCGCGTTGTTCCATCATATTATTAAAGTTGAAGCTTTCCCACCGCTAAATTAGAACAAAACGGAAACAAGGGGCAAACTGGTCGGTCAGGGTGGCTTGTTTGGCAAGCCGACATTACCGCATCTTTACCCGCACCACCGTGAATGAATAAGGCGAGGAGTTGATTTTGATATTCCTGCCGTTGATCGGCTGTTCCGATTCTATGGGCGATATGTTTTTAGGTTGATCGAATGAATTGCGGGAAGCGGGATCGGCTTTCAATGTGGTAAGCATAGCTCTCGTCGCCAGTTTTTTGATTCCCTGGACTTCAATCGTGTTGTCCTGCTGTTTGCCGGAGGCGTTCACCAGTTTGATAATAAGTTCATTGGTTTTTTCATCCATACACGCAGATGCATACAGACTGTCCTGTCCCGCTACCACATCACTGTTCAGGGTGATGGGCAGTACCCTGGTGCCTTTATACAACGAGAATAATTTCTGTACCTGGTAATCAGGAGTGCCATATGCCTGCAGGTTATTCACCCAGATAAGATCAGGCGTCCATTGCCAGCCATCGGCATGTGCAAACAGCGGTGCATAAGAGGCCATCTCCACCACACCGGCGTTACGTTCGAGGCCCGTCATGAAAGCGGCTTCGGAAATAGAGGTAAGCCAGGAATTCACGTTGTTCGCACTGGTCGGCCGGTCACTTTGCGCCGCATACTCGCCGGCAAATATTTTAGACCCATCACTGGGATAGTTGTCATAACGCCGGGCATTTTGCAGGAACCATTCCGGACTGCGGTAATAATGTTCATCTATAAAATCTGTTTTCA
>SDZZ01000053.1 GCA_004173255.1 Chitinophagaceae bacterium
TAATCTTCACCGTTAAATAACTGAAGCCTCCGCAAGGGGGCTTTTTTTTTGAAAGGCACTGATCGGCCGCCGGGTGAAGATCCGCTTCCTGCCTGTTGTTTTTTCCAGCTTGCCTTTAAAAGGCCAACTGTCCAACCTCGTTTCTTTTCCCCTTTTTTTCCGGGAAATAAGCCCTCCGTTGATACCACCCATTTTCTATCTTCGTTAAATGTTACGCCAGCTTTCCATCCAGAATTATGCAATCATTGACCAGCTTCGGATCGATTTCTCCAGGCACCTGAATGTTATTACGGGGGAAACAGGGGCAGGTAAATCTATCCTGGTGGGTGCACTGAACCTCATCCTTGGTGAACGGGCTGATTCATCCGTGCTGGTGGCGAAAGATAAAAAATGTGTGGTAGAAGGAGTTTTTACTCCCGATGGTAAAAAAGATGTACGGCATTTTCTCGAGGTCAACGAACTCGATATCGAAAGCGAACTGGTGCTGCGCCGCGAAATTGGCGTCAATGGTAAATCACGTGCATTTATCAATGACACCCCGGTCAACCTTTCGCAATTGCAGCAACTGACCTCGATGCTGGTGGACCTGCACCAGCAGTTTGATACCATGGAGATCGGGGATACGGATTTCCAGCGCCAGGTCATGGATGCACTTGCCGGTAACAACGGCCTGCTGCAGGATTACCAAGTGTTGTACCGCAGTTACCAGTCGCTGCATAAGGAAACAAAAATGCTGCGTGAGCAGAAAGCACAGCTGGATCGTGAATCGGACTACCACCAGTTCCAGTTTAATGAACTGGAAGAAGCTGCGTTCCGGGAAAATGAGCTGGAAGAGACCGATGCCGAACTGAAGCTGCTCTCAAATGCTGAAGGCATCAAAGGCGCACTGGATAAGGTGTACCATGACCTGCAGGAAAGCGAACAACCTATCGTGCAGCAGATGAAGGTACTTGCCAACCAGCTGCAGGCGTATACCGGATACCATAAAGACCTGCCCGAGCTGGTGAAACGAATCCAGTCGGCCCAGATCGAATTGCAGGATCTTGCCGACGAAACCAGCCGGATCAGTGACCATGTCAGTTATGACCCATCGAAGATTGAAGCATTAAGTGATCGCCTTTCGCTGGGTTATAAACTCCAGAAAAAACACGGGGTCAGCAGTACGGAAGAGTTGCTGCAGATTAAAGAGCGTTTGTCGGTGAAACTGGATGCGGTGGTAAATATGGATGAAACAATCGGGCAGAAGGAAAAGGAAATGACGCGGCTGAAAGAGGAAGCGCAGAAGCTGGCAAAGAAACTCAGTGCCGCCAGGAATAAACAGGTGAAACCTCTCGAGGAAAAGGTAAATATATTGCTGGCACAGGTTGGTATGCCGAATGCACGGCTGAAAGTGGAAATAGCCCCGCAGGAACTGGGCGTGTCGGGCGCAGATGAAATTGTGTTCCTGTTTGACGCCAACCGGAGCGGTAAGTTCCAGCCGGTGTTCAAAGTGGCCAGTGGTGGTGAACTTAGCCGACTCATGTTGTGCATCAAGTCGCTGGTGGCCCAACGCATCGACCTGCCAACACTGATCTTCGATGAAATTGATACCGGTATTTCGGGCGAAGCCGCGAAACAGGTCGGTATCATTATGAAAGAACTTGCAGCCAGCCGCCAGGTGGTCTGCATCACCCACCAGCCACAGATTGCAGGCAAGGCAAATTCCCATTTCTTTGTGTACAAGGAAGCATCGAAGGATAAGGTGCGCACCAATATCCGGTTACTGGATGCCGACGAGCGCGTTACTGCCATTGCACGGATGCTCAGCGGGGAGAAGCCTACAGCTGCCTCACTCGAGAATGCAAAGGAAATGATCGATTAACCTTTTATCATTATTTTTACCTTTCTAATAAACCAATTGTTATGTCGAACAATCTATTGAAAGGTAAGAAGGGAATTATATTCGGAGCGCTGGATGAAAAATCCCTTGCGTGGAAAACCGCCCTCAAGTGTTATGAGCAGGGTGCGCAGATCGTACTTAGCAATGCCCCTGTGGCATTGAGGATGGGTGAGATCAATAAACTGGCCGAACAATGCGGCAACGCCCCGGTGATTGGCGCCGATGTAACCAGCATGGAAGATCTCAAAAACCTTTTTGAAAAAACCACCGAACATTTTGGCGGTAAAATAGATTTCATCCTGCATTCGATCGGCATGGGTATCAATGTACGCAAGGGCAAACATTATACAGAGATGAACTATGAATGGAACCTGAAAACACTTGATATTTCTGCCATCAGTTTCCATAAAGTGTTACGTACCGCGTGGGACCTGGATGCGTTGAACGAAGGTGCAAGTGTAGTTGCGCTTACCTATATTGCTGCCCAGCGCGTATTCCCTGACTATAACGAAATGGCCGATGCCAAATCATTGCTCGAAAGTATTACCCGCATGTTCGGATACTATTATGGTGAAAAGAAAAAAGTGCGCGTGAACACCATTTCACAATCGCCTACCAAGACAACTGCAGGTGGCGGTGTGAAAGGTTTTGATGGTTTCTACAACTATGCCGACAAGATGAGTCCCCTCGGCAACGCACCTACAGAAGATTGCGCAAATTATATCACGGTTATGTTCAGTGACCTGACCAGGATGGTTACCATGCAGAACCTGTTCCACGATGGTGGTTACAGTTTTACCGGTGTAACATCTTCCATCATTGAACAAATGGGTGACCTGAAATAATCAACACATTGATAACGGATGAACTCGTGTCAGGTGTTACAATGATAAAGCCTCCGGATGGAGGCTTTATCATTACTATGAAGTCTTTTAATATTCATCTTCGTTAAACAGGAAGTCGTCCTGCGTTGGGTAGTCGGGCCAGATGTCTTCGATGGTTTCATAAACATCACCTTCATCTTCCAGCTCCTGCAGGTTCTCGACCACTTCAATAGGCGCACCCGAACGGATTGAATAATCGATCAGTTCATCTTTTGTGGCAGGCCACGGTGCATCTTCCAGATACGAAGCTAACTCTAGGGTCCAAAACATCTTTCGAAGGGGTTTTAATTTTATAAATCCGGCCAACCGGGAAGCGGGGAATGCTTCCCAATTTTCCGCAAATGTAACTGTATTAACGAATTTACCAAATCCTTAGTTGCATGCCGGTGGGGAACCCGTTATTAAATCTGTTTTTTGGACGGCAAACCGGAGGTTTTCACGCCTCCAAATGGGTTTTTGATCCTCCCCGTGAAATGAGGATATTTGACGGAGAAACAAAGCTGAAAAATGATTACGGGCGAGAATATTCACAAGACATACGGAGCGGTCGAGGTGCTGAAAGGCGTAAACATCCAGGTGCAGAAAGGGGAGATCGTGTCTATTGTGGGGCCATCCGGCTCGGGGAAAAGCACACTGCTGCATATCCTGGGCACGCTGGACCAGGCCGATCGCGGCCGGGTGACCATGAACCAGACGGTCACCACTTCGCTGATGGGAAAAAAACTGGCCGCCTTCCGGAATAAACATATCGGTTTTGTGTTCCAGTTTCACCACCTGCTGCCCGAGTTTACGGCGCTGGAAAATGTGTGCATACCCGGCTGGCTGGCCGGCCGGAAAAAGTCGGAGGTAAAGGCGGAAGCGGAAAAATTGCTGGCCATGCTCGGTCTCGCTCACCGGATGGAAAATAAACCTAACCAGATGAGCGGGGGTGAACAGCAGCGGGTGGCGGTAGCCAGGGCACTGATCAACAAACCTGATATCGTTTTTGCCGATGAGCCAACCGGTAATCTCGATTCGGCCAACGCCAAAGACCTGCACAGTCTTTTTTTTGAACTGAAAGATAAATTTGGGCAGACGTTCCTCATTGTCACCCATAACGAAGAACTGGCGCGGATGAGTAACCGCGTTTTACATATGAAAGATGGTCGTATTGTGGAGAACCCCGCTGCCACGCCAGCGCTTGTAACCCAGTAGCGATCTCCGCTGTTCTTATTTTGCAGGAACCGCGTATCGGTCTCAAACGGAACCTCGGTTCTTATTTGCCGAAACTTCTTCAATGGCTACCTCGTTGGGGTTTTTCGAATTACTTCGGGGGCTACTCCCGGGTTCCATCGAATTTCTTTCGGGGCCACCTCGTTGGTTCCGTCGAATTTTTTCGGGGGCCACCTCGTTGGTTCCGTCGATTGTCTCCTGGAGCAGCTCGTTGGCGTCCATCAAATCTCTTCCGATGCTACATCCTGGGTTTCCACGGAATCTCCGGTGCGTTTAGGCCCATTCCCTCGTACCGTGCCAGCACAAAAAGGTAATCACTCAACCGGTTCAGGTATTTCACGATGATCAGTTCCACTTCCATCGATTCCTGTTGAAGACGCACCACGCCCCGCTCGGCCCGGCGGCATACGCAGCGCGCTACGTGGAGATGGGACACAGTAGGATGACCTCCCGGCAGGATAAAACTTTTCATTTCCGGCAGCACTTCATTCATCCGGTCCATTTCCTCCTCGAGGTATCCGAGGTCTTCCTCATGAAGGTCGGGGATCAGCATTTTCCGTTCCTTTTCCGGATCACAGGCAAGGGCTGCGCCAATGGTAAACAGCCGGTCCTGGATTTCCTGCAACACCAGTTTTCCTTTTTCGTCAAACAACAGGTCGCGGCACAGACCCACGTACGAGTTGAGTTCGTCCACCGTACCGTAACTTTCAATGCGCAGGTGCGACTTCAAAACTTTCGTGCCACCGATGAGCGACGTGCTTCCACTGTCACCGGTTTTGGTATAAATCTTCATGCTCATAATCCTGTGTTTTATTCTTCCGCACTTGTATGCCACTTGCGTGCCAGCCTCATGAAAACAAAAGCCACATAAACAACCACCAGCAGGAGGTTGATACGTGCCAGCAACTCATTATGATGGGTGATCCAGTACGTAACCGGATACATTTTTTTCATCTGCGCATCACTGTAATATTGCACGGTACCCGGTATGTACTGGTCATAACTGTTGTACACATCATGCACCAGTGCCAGCAGGATCAGTGTCACAAAGGGCAGGAGCCAGATATGCCAGGTAAGCAGAACACCACGAGTTGTTTTACCAAATCCGTCAATGCGCGATGCGAGCAGTGAGCCGAAACAAAGCAGGAGCAGGAACACAAGGATGGTGTTGCCCGATCCCGAGCCAATGCCGAGGCCAACCAGCAGGATGGTCCATACAATAGTCCCGATAACGCTGAACAGGAAAACTTTCCTGGTAAACAAACGGTAACACATGATCACCACTGCACTGCAGATGGCAGCATACAACAGGATGGTCTGGAACATCAGTTCATCTTCCGACCATCGCCTGTAATGGGCGCGATCGATAAAGTTGAGGGCATTTTCGATTTCGCGCATTTCGATATAGTCGTCGGTCCGGACCCGGGAAGAACTATCAGGTACGTACGCTGAACCATCGTTGTCATAAACCATTGCCGACGGATCGGTCCCCGATGGATCCGAATAACCGATGGTCCTCTTCACGGTATGCAGTGAATCCTGAAAAACAAAACCCACGAGCGAATCTACATGCAACCGGTAATTGATCCGGTATTTGTCGGCAACCTTCTGTAAACCGGTGATTACATGCCGGATGGAATCCTTCTGTCCGTTCCTGATCCATCCGTTGGAACGGGCCAGCCAGCCGTTGTCCATACCCTCCACATTCATCATGGTTTTGCAATAGGTTTCGTAACGGAAAGCATCCGCATCTTTCAGTACCTGCCTCATGCGCCGGTTGTTTTCCTGGTTATTCTGCGTAAGGGTGGTGTCGAAATAATTGTAATCATCCCTGTAACTGACATGCATTGAATCGGGCAGTGAACAGCTGTTAAGTTTGAAATAGCTGCTGCGGTCTTCGGGCAGGAACTTTGCCGCAAGGTTCAGGAGGTCGGTCTCGCGGACCAGCTCTTCCCTGCTGGTAAAGGATCTTGCCCGAGATTCGAGCCCCCATCGGTAACTATGGAAGAATGTAACAGAAACAAAAATGATCAGTGTTACAAGGATAAACTGTTTGGCGAGAAACCATTTGTCAATGACATAGTATTCCTTGAACGCATTATTGCGCAGGAAAAAAACCAGCCACCCGATCAGGATCGCCATACTGAACAGGAAGGAGAGCGTATACATGCCCGAACTTTCCGCCGGATACAGCGAATAGTCATATCGTCCCAGGGTGGTTACATCGAGCCCGGTATAACCAAAAACAAAAAACAGCAGGTGCAGCAGGAGCGAGACGGACACCACTGTAATGGCTTTGGTATTCCACAAAAGCGGGTAGTGGGTGAGCAGATAATTATTCAGGCGGTTGAACATGTTGTTGGTTTAATGGTGGTGGATCAGGCGTTAAAAAAACGGCGGGATGAGGTGGAGATGTCGCGGAAATACCGGACAGGTAATCCGGACTGGCCCAGGAGTGTGATGAACACACTGGGTGTTACAGTATGGTCAAAGTAAAGCAGGTACACACCTCCATTGAATGAAATGCTTTGCAAGCCGGCGGTGGTAAATGCCTGCTGCAGTTGTTCACGCGTAGCCGTTGTTTCCAGTTCAAATACGGCAGGTTCCGGCGCACTTGCCTGGTCGCTTGCTGATGTGCCGGCCGGGCCTGAGCCGGGAATGGTAGCAGTTCC
Source organism: Chitinophagaceae bacterium (assembly GCA_004173255.1). Classification (GTDB taxonomy): domain Bacteria; phylum Bacteroidota; class Bacteroidia; order Chitinophagales; family Chitinophagaceae; genus JBEVJC01. Next base: position 6,648 of record SDZZ01000053.1, read on the forward strand.
GGAATCAGGTGTCGCATGAAGTCCGGAGCCGGGAATGGTAGCAGTTCCGGAATCAGGTGTCGCATGAAACGCTGAGCCAGTGCCGGCAGGTCCAAAACCGGTTGTGGCAGAAGGTCCGTAGCCAGCGGCAGCAGGAGATCCGGACCCGGCAGGCATCCTGGTCTGCTGGTACTTCGGGCTGCCATTTTTCAGGAATATAACCTGCTGTGATACCTTCTCCACCTCATACAATTGCTGGGAACTGAGTATGATTCCGATCGGCATTTTTTCCGATTCAGCCAGGAACCGGAGGTCTTCCAGGATCACCTGCTGGGCCAGTACATCGAGGTTGGCCAGCGGCTCATCCAGCAGCAGTACCTGCGGCTTTTTTATGATGGCCTTTGCCAGTTCAAACCGCATTTTATAACCCGATGAGATGCGGTTCCAGTTGAACGTACGGAAGGCACGCAGTCCCATCCTGGCGCAAACCAGTTCGGTCCACAGGAAATTATCACGACCCTTGTAACCATAATGCGTGGCGGTGAACTGCAGGTTGGCCATGAGTGACCCGTACCAGTTGTTGGGCCGTTGCGGAATGAAACCAAGCCTCGTTTTGGTATCGTAAAAGGATGCGGTATCGGGCAGGCCGCTGATATGATAGCTGATTGATCCGTTGTCGGGGCGCAGTTCACCATATAACAAACGCAGCAATGTTGTTTTACCGTTCCCGTTTTCGCCTACCAGCCCGATGATCTGCCGGGGATACAGCTGAAGGTCGATTTCCTTAAGGCTGAATGATCCGGCCTGATAGGTCTTATTGACTTTTTCCATCCGGATGACGGGTTCGCTGGATACGAAAGCGGGCGCAGTGTCGGCTGCCGCAATTTTCTCGAGCAGGGCAGACACCTGCGTGCCCAGGGCCGATGCATCTTTCTGCTGGTTGGCCTGGTACTGGTCGTACCAGTCGCAGAAGGCCAGCGTTTCGGCAAACACGTCCATGTCCTGCGTTTCGATAGCCGAGTCAAGGAGACGCCGGTATCCTACATGGTTATCGCCGTTATCGAAATAATTTTTTACTTCTCTGAGTCGGCCGGTGGTAGTGCTGGTCATTTTCAGGAATGGTTTGTTTGGTTGGAAGCAGGGCGTTTATAAACGTTGATTGCAGTAAGGAACAGGAAGCCTGCCGGCAAATGAACTGGTTCGTATGGCGGGGAGTGGTGCAATGCCAGACAAAGTACAAATAAAAACAGTATCTCCCCCTCAGACCGCGCCGTGGTTTTCGTGCAGGGGGGCTTTCCGGACATCAGTTTCGATAACGCCGTCACGCAGGCGGATAATCCGGTGGGCGTGATTGGCAATATCCTCTTCATGGGTCACCAGCACTACCGTGTTGCCGTCCCTGTGGATACGGCCGAAAATGTCCATGATCTCGTACGAGGTTTTTGTGTCGAGGTTGCCGGTTGGCTCGTCGGCCAGTATGATGGCCGGGTCATTGACCAGCGCGCGTGCAATGGCTACGCGTTGTGATTGTCCGCCGCTGAGCTCATTGGGCCGGTGATGGCTCCGGTCGGTCAGGTTGACCAGCCCAAGCACATGCATGGCTTTTTCATTCCTCAGTTTTTTTGACATACCGGCATATACGAGGGGCAATGCCACATTCTCGAGTGCGGTGAGGCGGGGCAGCAGGTTAAACTGCTGGAATACGAAACCGATTTCTTTATTGCGGACCTCGGCCAGGTCGTTATCGACCATTTTGCTCACGTCCTGTCCATTCAGTACATATGAACCCGAGGTGGGGGTATCGAGGCAACCCAGTATGTTCATCAGGGTGCTTTTGCCCGACCCCGATGGACCCATGAGGGCAACATATTCGTTGGTATAAATGTCCAGTGCCACGCCCTTGAGTACTTCAAGCACATTTTTACCCATGATATAATTCTTCCGGATCGATTCAAGGTGGATGATGCTGTTCATGCGGGCCGGTTATGGGTTAAAATCGGGCGGTTATTTTTTGATGACTTTCGGCACCCTGAAAAATTGTTTGTCGTGTGAAGGCGCGTTACGGAGTGCCTCTTCGCGGCTAATGGAGCCCCGGACTTCATCTTCCCTCAGCACGTTGACCTCCCGGGTCATGTGCATGAGTGGTTCCACGCCCTCCAGATCCAGTTCGTCCAGCTTTTCCACGAAATGGATCATGCGTTGCAGGTCGCCTTTGATCTGCGCCCTGCCTGCATCATCAAAGCTGAGGCGGGCCAGGTGGGCGAGCTTGTCTACCATGCCGTCGGTTATTTCCATACAGCAAATATAACGGGCATCGGGCAATTGTGACGGATGGGCGGGAACCCGATTTTCTTATCTTCGCGCTCTTATGGGCAAGCAGCAAGAGATTGTAATGAGCGGGATCCGTCCGACCGGATTCCTGCACCTGGGCAACTACTTCGGGGCAGTGCGGAATTATGTGCGGATGCAGTCGGATTATACCTGTTATTTTATGGTGGCCGACCTTCATTCGCTGACCACCCATCCGGACACCAGTGAACTGAAAACAAATATTTACCGGGTGTTATCGGAGAACATTGCCTGCGGACTGGACCCCGACAAAGCCGCCTTTTATTGCCAGAGCCACATCTTCGAAACATCGGAACTATACCTTTACCTTAACATGCTGGCCTATGTGGGCGAACTGGAAAAAACAGTCACCTTCAAGGATAAAGTGAGGCAGCACGAAAACAATGTGAACGCCGGATTGCTCACCTATCCGGTGTTGCAGACGGCGGACATCATCCTGCACCGCGCATCGCTGGTGCCGGTGGGCAAAGACCAGGAGCAGCACCTGGAGATGGCCCGCAATTTTGCCAACCGGTTCAACCATCGTTACGGCGATGTTTTCCCGGAACCGAAAGCATTCAATTACGGGGAAGAACTGATCAAGGTGCCTTCACTCGATGGTAAGGGAAAAATGAGCAAGAGTGAAAACCAGAATGCCACCCTGTACCTGTCTGATACCGACGAAGACATTACAAAGAAGATCAAAAAGATGAAGTCGGATTCGGGTCCCGCCGAAAAGAACTCTGCAAAGCCTGACTATATTGAACTGTTCTTTTCGCTGATGCAACTGGTGAGCCCGGCGGAAGTCATTGAAAAATACGAGGCTGATTACAACAACTGTACTATCCGTTACGGTGACCTGAAACAGCAGCTCGCTGAGGACATGATCCGTTTCATCGGTCCTATCCGCGACAAGGCCGAGCAAATCCGCAACGACGAAAAGTATATGAAGGATGTAATGGAGAAAGGTGCCGGGAAAGCCCGTAAAAGTGCGCGGGAAACCATGGAGATCGTGCGGAATGCCATGGGCCTTAATTATTTCGCCTAGCCCTGCAAAAAGCCCGGTGCGATTAACAGGATAATTATATATTTAAGGTTCTGATGTTTTTCAGAAACCCTGACCTCCATACATATGGCAAAATCTAAGAAACCCAAACATATCGCGATTGCAGGTAACATCGGTGCGGGCAAGACCACACTTACAGAGATGCTCAGCAAGCACTATAAATGGATCCCGAACTTTGAGGATGTTGACCACAATCCATACCTGATGGATTTTTATGAGGATATGCCAAGGTGGAGTTTTAACCTGCAGATCTATTTCCTCAACAGCCGTTTACAGCAGCTGGTTGAAATCCAGAAAGGCACCGAGACTGTGATCCAGGACCGCACCATTTATGAGGACGCCAATATCTTTGCGCCCAACCTGCATGAAATGGGGCTGATGAGCAAGCGTGATTTTGAAAACTACTTCAATTTTTTCCAGACACTCAAAACGCTGGTGCAGCCACCCGACCTGCTGATATACCTGAATGCTTCAGTGCCTACGCTGGTAGGCCAGATCCAGAAACGGGGCCGCGAATACGAAGAGAACATCCGCCTCGATTACCTGAAAAGGCTGAACGAGTATTACAACAAGTGGATCGACTCGTACAAGGAAGGTCCATTGCTGGTTATTAATGTAGACAAAAACAAGTTCGCCGAAAAGGAAGAGGATTTTGGTGAAATCATCTCACGCGTCGACAGCCAGTTGTACGGATTGTTCTGATCAAAACAAAACCCTGCAACAATTGCAGGGTTTCCGTCCAGGCCATCCTATTTGTTTCCTATAGGGGTCACTTATGAATTGTGATTGTTTTGGTTACAGTGCCGGCCTTCCTACAGGGAATTTTCACAGTTAATATGCTGAACAGGTTCTCCTTAAAGCTTGCTTCAGTGTGCGGTATTGGTTCCTGCCCCTGGCTTCCACGTATTGACATACCCCGTCTGCACCGGTGAAGCATCTGATCCGTTACATCCCGGTGCGTGGTGCGGCCGCAATGGTCTCTTCCGATGCGTTTGCCCTGAACCTTTCGAAATTTTTATTAAACAACCCTGCGAGATAATTCGCTTTTTGCTTGTAGGCGTCGCGGTCACTCCAGGTATTTGCCGGCACCAGCAAATGTGCGGGAACACCCGGACAATCGTCGGGCACAGCAAGCCCGAATACCGGATCGGTAGAAAAAGAAACAGCAGCCATTTTATTTTCCAGTACTGCACTTATCATAGCCCTGGTGTATTTCAGCGGCATCCGTTTCCCGGTCCCGTATTCCCCTCCGGTCCACCCGGTGTTGATCATCCACACATTCACTTTCTGCGTTTGCATTTTTTCACCCAGCATGGTTGCGTACACTGTCGGATGCAGCGGGATGAATGGCGCCCCAAAGCATGCACTGAACGTGGGTTTCGGCTCAGTGATGCCTGCTTCCGTGCCCGCTATTTTCGCGGTATAGCCGGATATGAACTGGTACATGGCCTGGCCGGGTGTCAGTTTCGAAATGGGGGGAAGTACACCAAACGCATCGCAGGTGAGAAAGAAAATATTGGTCGGGGTGCTGCCCACTGATGGTTCAACCGCGTTGCTGATGTAGTCAAGCGGGTAAGATACCCTGGTGTTTTCAGTGATGGACGCATCATCAAAATCGATGTGGTTGGTACCTTTTGTGAACACCGTGTTTTCTACCAGGGCGCCAAACCGGATGGCCTGGTAGATGCCGGGTTCTTTGTCTTCGGACAGGCTGATGGTTTTAGCATAGCAGCCCCCTTCAAAATTGAAGATGGTATCCCCGGCCCAGCCGTGCTCATCATCACCGATCAGGTCCCTGGCCGGATCGGCGCTGAGTGTGGTCTTACCCGTTCCGCTCAATCCGAAGAATATGGCAGTATCACCATTTTTTCCTGCATTGGCGCTGCAGTGCATACTGAGTACTTTATGCTGCACGGGCAACAGGTAATTGAGGATAGTGAAAATGCTTTTTTTGGTTTCACCGGTATAACCACTTCCCGCTATCAGGATCATTTTACGGGTAAAAGAAACCACGGTGGCGTTGTGTTGCCTGGTACCACAGGTAACGGGGTCCAGTCGCAGTCCGGGTGCCGACAAAATAGTCCATTCCGGTTCAAACTCTTCCAGGTCTTCTTCGGCCGGACGAAGGAACATGTTATAGGCAAAAAGATTGTTCCACGGTTTTTCATTGACCACCCGCAGGTGAAGGCGGAACCTGGGGTCGGCACAGGCATGGGCATCACGCACCCATAACTCAGGAAGGCCATTGAGGTATTCAACGATCCGGGAGTGGATGACGTTAAATGATGCTTCAGTGATGGGGTTGTTGAATTCATTCCAGTCGACCATCGATTCCGTTACCGCATCTTTTACAATAAACTTGTCTTTCGGCGAGCGACCGGTAAACTCGCCCGTGCGGATCACCAGCGCACCGGTATCATTGAGTTCGCCCTCGTTGAGGCGGAGTGTATCTTCCACCAGTTCTTCCGGGCTCAGCTGGTAACGGATACGTTCGGGATGGGTAAAGCCGGAACCTTTCAGGCTGGCTACAGGCATAGCCAGGACAGGGTTGGTCATATGGGCAATCGTTTGATGAATCACAAAAATAAGGAGCGCACTTCATATTATACTAACAAGTGTTAGTGTTACACATTGATGTGTTTCAAGCCGGTTTGCCCGCCTCTTAGAAAATATCAAACATCTTTCGATTTAGCCTTTGCAGTATTTTGTAAACCGGCCCGGTTTTCATTGTAAAAATTGAAATCTTGACAGGCGCTGTATTTTCAGTTTTTAGTAGTTAGCCGACTCTGTTTATCTTTAGCGCACCTCGTAACAGCCGTGATAGCCGTGGCCGTTTATAAATAACAAGGAATAGATGAAAAATTTGCCCCTGGATCCGAAGATCTTTATTCAAAACAGGCAACGGTTCAGCAGCCGGATGGAAAAGAACTCCATCGCGGTTTTTGTCAGCAACGATGAAGTTCCCAGCAACGGGGACGCCATTTACAAATTCAGGCAGAACAGCGACCTGTACTGGCTCTGCGGGGTGGCGCAGGAGGATACGATGGTGATCCTGAACCCCGGTCACGCTGACCCCCGCATGCGCGAAGTACTGGTGCTGGTGCGACCCAACGAACTGAAGGAAAAATGGGATGGCAAACGACTGCGGGCAGACGAAGCGCGTAAGCTCACCGGCATCAAAACAATTGTGTGGCTGGATGCGCTGGAAGGGGTGTTGCAGCCCTGGATCCACCAGGTGGATACCATTTACCTGGACAGTAACGAGAACAACCGCAAGTCGGTCCTGCTGCGCACGCGGGATTACCGCTTCATCGATGAGATGAAAGAAAAATACCCGTTGCACCATTTTGAACGGGCGGCTAAGATCATGAAGGATCTTCGCGCAGTCAAGACTACCGGGGAGGTGAACGTGATCCAGCAGGCGATCGATATTACGGAATCGACTTTTCGCCGGTTACTCGGCTTTATCCGCCCGGGGGTAATGGAGTACGAGATCGAAGCGGAGATCATGCACTCATTCCTGAGCCAGCGTTCGGCCGGTGAAGCATATGGCAGCATCCTTGCCAGTGGCGACCGCGCACGGATCCTGCATTATATTTCCAACAATGAGGAATGTAAGGACGGGGAACTGATCCTGATGGACTTCGGGGCAGAGTACGGCGGTTACAACGCAGACCTGACGCGGACTGTACCGGTCAACGGCAAGTTTACCAAACGCCAGAAAGAAGTCTACAATGCCTGCCTGGCCCTTCATAATTACGCAAAATCATTGCTGAAACCCGGTGTCATCATACAGCAGTACCATGAAATGGTGGGGGAAGAGGCAACGAAACAATTCCAGAAGATCGGTCTTTTATCCAAAGCGGATGTAAAAAATGAAGACCCCGCCAACCGCGCTTACCGCAAATACCTGTACCATGGTATTTCCCATCACCTGGGCATTGACGTGCACGATCTTGGTCCCATGGCCGAGCCCATCGCGGCGGGTATGGTGCTCACGGTTGAACCCGGTATTTATATCGAAGAAGAACAAATGGGTATCCGCATTGAAAACAATGTGTGGATTACCCGGACCGGCAACAAGGACCTCATGAAGAATATTCCCATTACAGTGGAAGAGATCGAAAAGCTGATGAAAAAATAAACTGAATCCCCGCATGAAGCAAGTACCAAACCTGTTCACCCTGCTTAATTTATTCCTTGGATGTATCGCAATCGTTTTTATGATGCAGAATGGCATCAGCATTTACTCGGTCAATGGTAACTCGCAGCTGATCGATATGCCCGAACAGATCTGGCTGGCTTCCCTGTTTATCGGTATTGCTGCGGTAGTGGACTTTCTCGACGGATTTGTAGCCCGGCTTTTTAAAGCCAGCTCGGAAATGGGCAAACAGCTGGATTCGCTGGCCGACGTAGTGAGTTTTGGTGTGGCACCGGGTATGATCCTGTACCAGTTACTCCGCCTCAGTATTGCGCGGGAGGAAAATGGAATTGATACCTCGATGCTATGGCTGGTGCCGGCATTTGTGGTGCCCTGCGCTGCGGCCTGGCGTCTTGCGCGGTTTAACCTGGACCCTCACCCATCGCCCAACTTCAAAGGGGTGCCGGTGCCGGCGGTCGGGCTGCTGGTTGCTTCTTTCCCCCTCATCTACTGGAACATCAATACCGTTGAAGCAAGGGAGATCATCCTGAACAAGTGGCTCATTTACGGGGTTATTGCACTCGTTTCGTTCCTGATGGTATCGACCCTGCCTATGCTTGGATTCAAATTCAAAAACCTTGGATTGAAAGACAACCTGCCCCGCTACCTGGTAGTGGCAGTTGCCATTATTGGTGCTATTTTTTTACAATGGCTCGCTGTACCACTGGTTTTCCTCGCCTATGTTTTGGTATCTTTGCTCTTCAAAAATAAAATCGCATGACGTACACTGTCCAGATCAAGATTATGCCTTTGAAAGAATTACTGGATCCGCAGGGTAAAGCGGTGATGGGTGGATTGCAGAACCTCGGGCTGGCAGGCGTTTCCGATGTAAGGATCGGTAAAAACATCACCCTCCAGGTAGATGCTGAGTCGGAAGACAAGGCGAAAGACATTGCTACCGAAGCCACAAAAAAATTGCTGGCAAACCCTGTGATGGAATACTTCGAAGTTTCTGTAAACTGATAATTTGCTCTATCTAGTTCCCACACCTATCGGCAACCTAAAGGACATTACGCTTCGTGCCATCGAGGTATTGAAGGACGTGGACCTCATACTTGCCGAAGACACCCGCACCAGCGGCTACCTGCTCAATCATTACCAGATCACCCGGCCGCTGTCCTCCTATCACCAGCACAACGAACACCAGATTGTACCTCACCTGGTTTCCCAGCTGCAGGAAGGAAAAAAAATTGCAGTGATCACCGATGCAGGCACACCGGCCATTTCCGATCCCGCCTTCCTGCTGGTACGTGAAGCATTGAAAGCAGGGGTGAAGGTGGAATGCCTGCCTGGGGCAACCGCCTTCGTGCCGGCACTCGTCAACAGTGGCATTCCCGCCAACCGTTTTGTATTTGAAGGTTTTTTACCGGTTAAAAAAGGCAGGCAGACGATCCTCAAACAACTGGCAGACGAGGAACGTACCATGATCTTTTATGAATCCCCCATGCGCCTGGTCAAAACGCTGGAAGAATTTTCCACGGTGTTTGGACCCGATCGCCTCTGCAGCGTGAGTCGTGAGCTCACCAAACTGTACGAGGAAAACAAACGCGGCACCCTGGCCGAACTGGTTAACTATTTCAAAGCGAAAGCGGTGAAAGGCGAGATCGTCATTGTGCTCGAAGGCTCTGGTAAAT
>SDZZ01000444.1 GCA_004173255.1 Chitinophagaceae bacterium
GCAAAAGTATTTGGCCGCACACCCATGGGAATCATGGGACAGCCTGCGGATATCGGCGAAGCCGCGTGGTTCCTGGCCTCCGACAGTTCCTCCTTTGTAACAGGCATTGTGTTACCGGTTGACGGGGGAAACAGTATCGGGTTCTGATTTAAATCGATCAACCGCCTTCACTGACGATTTCAACAACATGAGTTTTGATTAATAAATAAAAAGCGTGAAACAAATAAATTACCTGGTGATTGTTTTCATTGGAGCCACACTGCTGTGCAACTGTTCAGCAGGAAAAAAAACAACGTCCCCGGCGGCTTCAATCCCTTCGCTGAAAGATGTCTTTAAAAATGATTTTGCAATTGGTACCGCCCTCAATACTGCACAGATTGAAGGGAAAGATCCAAAAGCCGCAGCTCTGGTTGAACAGCAGTTCAACATGGCCACGCCCGAAAATATCATGAAGGCCGAAGTCATCCATCCGGAATGGAACCGCTATAATTTTGAACCCGGTGACCAGCTTGTATCGTACGGGGAGAAAAACAAGATCCGCATCAATGCCCATACCCTGATCTGGCATAGCCAGTTGCCTGCATTCGCAAGGCAGATCCAGTCGGCCGACTCCTTCCGTCTTTTTTTCCAGCAACATATCAGCACGGTTGCCGGGCACTACAGGGGCAAGGTGTTTTCGTGGGACGTGGTAAATGAAGCGCTGAACGAAGATGGAACCATGCGCAAATCGGTTTTCCTGAACAAGCTTGGTGAAGGCTTTGTAACGGAGGCTTTCCGGATGGCGGCAGCCGCTTCGCCGGGCACCGAGCTGTATTACAACGACTACAACAATGAACAGCCAGCCAAACGTGCGGGTTGTATCAGGTTGATCAAAATGATCCAGGCAGCCGGTGTGCGTATCGATGGAGTGGGTATCCAGGGACACTGGCATGCAGGCAAGGTTCCGTTGCAGGACATCGAGCAAAGCATTATAGAATACTCGGCACTCGGACTGAAAGTAATGTTCACGGAGCTCGATCTTGAAGTATTGCCACGCGACTTCCAGGGAGCAGATGTGAGTCAGCAAATGAAAAATTCACCAGCCATGAACCCATACCCCAATGCATTGCCCGACAGCGTGCAGCAACTGCTGGCCAGGGATTACTCGTCACTGTTCAAGTTGTTTTTAAAATACCGCGAAAACGTAACCCGTGTTACTTTCTGGGGAGTCAATGATGGACAAAGCTGGCTGAACGGATGGCCTGTGCCAGGCCGCACCAATTACCCCTTGCTGTTTGACCGGGAGTTTAAACCAAAGCCGGCATTTTACAGCGTGATAGCCACAAAACAAGCATCGGCAAACTAACAAGCTTCCACTTAATAACTGATCATGAGTAATACCCCTTCACAAAAATTGTCTGTTTTCGAGAAAGTAGGATATAGCCTGGGCGACCTGGCAGCAAATCTTGTATTCCAGACACTCATCACTTACCTGGCCTATTTCTATACGGATATCTATGGACTGCAGGCCAACCATGCATCGGCTGTGATCCTGTCGGTCGGACTGGTCGCCGCTTTTGGCTTCAATCCGATTATTGGCGCATTGGCCGACCGTACCGTATCCCGCTGGGGCAAGTTCCGGCCATGGATCCTGTTCACCGCTATCCCCCTGGGTGTTACGGCCCTGCTGGCATTCAGCACGCCCGATTTCGACTATAAAGGCAAACTGATATATGCAGTGGTCACCTATACTTTACTGCTGATCCTGTATGCAGGCAACAACCTTCCGTATGCTGCACTCAGTGGTGTAATCACCGGCGACATGAAAGAACGGAACAGTATGTCGGCCTACCGCTTTGTAGCCGTTATGTTCGCCCAGTTTTTTGTACAGGTATTTATGTTACCCATTATCGAGTCGGCCGGAAATGGCAACAAAGCCGTCGGCATCGAGATTGTAATGACCTGGCTGGCTGTCATCGGCACCATCATGTTACTGATTACGTTCCTCAGTACCAGGGAACGTATTGTTCCCAAACCGGAACAGAAGTCCAGCCTGAAGGAAGACCTGGCCGACCTCTTCCGGAACAAACCCTGGATCATCATGCTGGTACTGACCACGCTTGTTTTTATAACCCTGGCCCTGAAAGGCGGAGCTTATGTGTACTATTTTAAAAATTATGTAAGCAAGGAAGCACTGACCAGTTTCATCACGCCGGTCCTGAACGGGCTGTCGGATGTTGGTATCAACTTTTTCGGGCAAGACCCCGTCTCCGCGGGTTTTGGACTTTTTAATGCAGGCGGAATCATTTTTATGATCGTGGGCATCACCCTATCGAAACGGCTGGCGGACAAATACGGCAAACGCGATGTATTCGGAATCGCCTTATTCATTTCAACCCTGTTCATCCTGGCCTTCTTCTTCTTCGCACCCGACTCAGTGGCGTTAATGTTTGCCTCACAGATCCTGCATGGCTTTTTTTACGGTATTACCATTCCCATTCTATGGGCAATGATCGCCGATGTGGCGGATTTCAGTGAATGGAAAAACAATCGCCGGGCAACCGCTATCATTTTTTCTGCCATGATGGTAGGGTTAAAAGGCGGACTCAGCATCGGCAGTGCATTACTTACCCTGTTGCTCGGCATGTATGACTACCTGCCCAACAGCACCGAAGCGCAAACCGGAACGGCTGTGCACGGTACAAAACTGCTGGTGAGTATTTTTCCTGCAATACCCTTCCTGGTGGGGGCCGCCCTTCTTTTTTTCTACGAGATCAATAAAAATATGGAGTTGCGGATTGAGGCCGACCTGAAAGCCAGACGGGCCTGATGCCGCGGCCAGGCATCGCCCGGGAGCCGTCGATCAACAGTTTAGCATTGCCTTTTATTAAAATATTATTATGCCGGAACAAAGTACCGACCATATCGATTTCGATGAGCTGAACAACAAAGCGATTTCAGCTCCGCTGGTCAGCCATATCTACACCGCTGACCCCTCTGCCCATGTTTTTAACGGTAAAATCTATATCTATCCATCGCATGATGTGGAGTCCAATGTGCCCTTCGACGACCTGGGTAGCCACTTTGCCATGGAAGATTACCATGTGTTATCCATGGATTCGCCGGAGAGCATCACAGTAGATCACGGACCTGCACTGCACGTAAAAGATGTAGCATGGGCTGAAAAACAGATGTGGGCACCGGATGCAGCTGAAAAGAACGGGGCTTATTTCCTGTTTTTTCCCGCGAAAGACTGGCAGGGCATCTTCCGCATTGGTGTTGCTGTTTCCGACAGTCCGACCGGACCGTTTACACCGCAACCTGAACCGATCAAGGACAGCTTCTCTATCGACCCGGCCGTATTCCAGGATGATGATGGACAGTACTACATGTACTTCGGAGGCATCTGGGGAGGGCAGTTGCAACGTTGGCGGACCGGCAAATTTGAAGCGGCCGGCGATGGGCCACTGGCACACCTTCCGGAAGACCATGAACCGGCATTGTGCCCAAAAGTTGCGCGACTCAGCAAAGACCTGCTGCAATTTGATGAACAGCCAAAAGACCTGCTGATCGTTGATAAAGACGGCAACCCGTTGCTGTCAGGCGATACCGACCGCCGGTTTTTTGAAGCAAGCTGGATGCATAAAAATGATGGGCTTTATTATTTCTCGTGGTCGACCGGCGACACCCACTATATCTGTTATGCAA
>SDZZ01000445.1 GCA_004173255.1 Chitinophagaceae bacterium
GACTGCCTCCCTGCGCGCCAACACCAGGCACCAGGTAAAAATGACCGGGTGTAAGCTGGCGGATACGCTCAAACTCCGACGCCTGCGTAGCACCAATCACAAACATGAGGTTGTCCGCACTTCCCCACCCTGCAACAGTAGTCAGCACTTTTTCATATAAGGGCTGGTGGCCGTCCGCATTCTTCAATAGCTGCATTTCAAAATCAGCCGCACCTTTATTCGAGGTAAGCCCAAGTACGATCGCCCATTTACCGTTTGTTTTCAGGAATGGCTTTACGCTGTCTTCCCCCATATATGGGGCAACAGTTACGGAATCGAAGGGCAACGTTTCAAAGAAAGCTTTCGCATACTGCTCCGATGTATTACCGATATCCCCGCGTTTTGCATCTGCAATGGTAAAATGACTGCTGCCAATATATTGAACAGTTTTCTCCATCGACTCCCAGCCTTTCAATCCGTTTGCTTCGTAAAAAGCAGTGTTGATTTTGTAGGCAACACAGTGTTCACGCGTGGCATCGATGATGGCTTTGTTAAATGCAAAAACCGGATCGGCGTCCTGCAACAGGAATTGCGGAATCTTCTCAAGGTCCGTATCCAGCCCAACACACAGGTAAGATTTCTTCTGCCGGATGGTTGCGATCAATTGTTCTCTTGTCATATAAAACGAAGGTAGCGCTTGCAGGGCGACCGGAAAAATGCTGGAGGCAGTAACAAGGGAGGATTGCCCGGCACCAGACAAATGAACGACCGCCTCAAACCAACCGTGTCGCTGTTACCCGATGACGAGGTAGTTCAGCCGGCACCAAGGAGGATTGCCCGGCACCACACATATGAACGACCGCCTCAGATCAGTGTCGCTGTTACTTACACCTGGGGCAGACAAGCGCTTGTTACACAGTCAAACACCACGATCGGCAAATGGTTTTCCTCGCTCCCTGCGATAACGAAGTATGCGAACAGCAATTTTTTCAGGACACCAGTTCGCGCAGCACCGACACCAGCTGGTGCACCTCGCTGAATGTATTATACAAAGGAACAGGTGCAAACCGGATTACATTCGGTTCCCGCCAGTCAACAATGACGTGGCGGCGGATCAGTGCCTCATAAATTTCCCGGCCGCGCTCGAGCATCAGCATCGACACCTGGCAGCCATGGTGCTGCTCTTCTTCCGGCGTTATAAAACGGATAATTTTCTTTTCCAGTCCCTCATTGAATTCTTTCAGCAGGAACCACGTATACGCAGTGAGCAGCCGTCGTTTCTGCTGCACTTTTTCCCAGCCCGCCTCTTCAAAAATTTCGAGTGAGGCACGATGCGTGGCGTAAAGGAACAGCGCGGGTGTACTGAGTTGCCATCCTTCAGCACCAGCCATCGGCTTAAAACCTTTCTCCATCCTGAACCGGGTGGATTTATCGTATCCCCACCAGCCGGCAAAGCGGACAACCCGGTCATCATGATTGTTACGGTGGATAAACACACCGCCGATAGCACCCGGACCCGCATTCAGGTATTTATAGCTGCACCAGCAGGCAAAGTCAACCTGCCAGTCGTGCAGTTTCAGTTCAATATTCCCGGCAGCATGGGCCAGGTCCAGTCCGACCCTGGAGCCTTTGTTCCTGGCGGCCTTCGAGATGGCCTCCATGTCAAATACCTGCCCGCTATAATAGTTTACTCCACTGAAAATAACCAGCGCGGTTTCGTCACCGTGTTCGTTGATGGCTGCAATAATATCTTCTGTATGAATAACGGATTCACCTTCCCGTGGCCCCACTTCTATGATGGCGGTTTCCGGATCCAGCCCGTGCGACCGCACCTGCGACTCGAATACATACTGGTCACTCGGGAATGCCTTTGCCTCACAGATAATCTTGAATCGTTTGTTATCCGGCCGGTAAAAACTAACCATCATCAGGTGAAGGTTAACCGAAAGCTGGTTCATTACCACAATTTCGTCGGCATGGGCACCCACAATTTTTGTCAATGGGCCGGTCAGCTGGTCATGGTAGTCCATCCACGGTTCCTTGGCATGAAAAAATGATTCCACACCAAGTGAGGACCAGTCGGCCAGGATTTTATCCAGGTATGACTTCGCCGACACAGGCTGCAGGCCAAGCGAATTGCCGAGGAGGTACACCTGCTGCCGGCCATCCACCTCGGGTATAATGAACTTCGACCTGGTCTCTTTCAATGGATCATCGCTGTCCAGTTGCCGTGCAAATTCTACCGATGAATTAAACTCCATTTTGTACTGTTTTAATTTATTTAAATGTCAACTGCATCGGTATGATCAGGGGTTTGCTTCGTTTGAGTCCCTGATGCCGGCACTGCCACGCACGGTAGTTTTTATGCAACAGTTCCAACAGGTCAGAACGCACCCGTACTTCCACCATCGACCGGGATGCTGGTACCATTGACATATGATGCCGCGGGCGATGCCAAAAACGCGGCTACCGCAGCAATCTCTTCCGGTTTACCGAAACGTCGGGCAGGGATCTGCATTTTCATTTTTTCGGCCAGTTCTTCCGGCGTTACCTGCTGTTTTTCCGAATTGGTTTTGAGCAGGCTGTCCAGCCTGCCAGTCTCCGTATATCCGGGCAGTATGTTGTTGACGGTGATCCCGTCTTTGGCCACTTCGAGCGAAAGTGTTTTCGCCCATCCGGCAGTGGCAGCGCGGATCGTATTGGAAACCCCCAGGTTGGCAATGGGTATTTTCACAGAGGTGGAAACGATATTGATGATGCGGCCATACTCCGCGCTGCGCATTCCAGGCAGCAACAGCTGCACCAGTTGCTGGTTGTTGACGATATGCTGGTTAAATGCCTTTGTAAAATTTTCAGGTTCAGAATCGGTGATTGGACCGGGGGCGGGTCCACCCGTATTGTTAACCAGCAGGTGGACAGTTTTACCCGTGATAAAATGCTCTACAGCCTGCTTCACTGAGTGCGGTTCACCAAAATCGGCCACCAGGTACTGATGTTCCTGGCCATGGCTGTTATCCAGCTCGCCCAGTGTCTTCATGAGGCTATCTTTATTGCGTGCGATAAGGATTACGGTTGCACCCGCAGCTGCAAACTCCATGGCAATTGCTTTCCCGATTCCCTGTGTACTGCCGCAAACCAGTGCGGTACGGCCTGTTAATGAAAGATCCATAATTTATGATTGTACATGTAACGAATGATGATGCCCTGCTGAACAATGCGTCTGATGGTTTGCCTGGGTGCCACGGGGCGGATACCATAATTTCCGCGGGCGGTTGCAGGATTGCTAAGGCAATTCTGCCTGGTCAGTAACGGGCGAACAGGTTCGGATAGTCACTGATGATCCCGTCGACACCCATTCCTTTCAACTCTTCTATCCTTTTCCTGTCGTTGACCGTCCATGGAATTATTTCAATGCCTTTGTTGTGCAATTGACTGATCATGGCTGTAGTCACCAAAGTATGTTCGGGGGAAAAAATGGTCGGGGTGAAACCGATCAATTTCAGCAATGCGGTTACATCCCGTCTGTCGTCCCCTTCAATAAGCATTGCCGTTTTTATTGCAGGATAGTGCTGGTGCAGGTATTGAAGTGTGCGGAAATCGAACGACTGGATAATTACCCGATCCTCCAGTTTTTTTTCCGTGATCACTGCCATCAGCAGTTCCACAAATTCCGCAGGGGCCGGATGGTAAATGCC
>SDZZ01000446.1 GCA_004173255.1 Chitinophagaceae bacterium
GCCGGCACAGCGCGGCAAACTGTTTTTTTGAACGCCCTTACATTAAGGGAAAATTCCAAGTTCAGCATAACTCGTAGCCACTTTGTTGATTGCAACAACGTAAGCTGCGGTGCGCATATCCGGGATGGAAGGATCATTCTTCCATTCGTTCATAATCTCCCTGGTAGCCGTCACCATCGTTTCTTCCAGTCCGCTGTAAACCAGGTCTACCTCGTCGGCACCGTGTACGATATATTCTTTTTCTTTCAGTCCCATTTTTTTACCCGACAGTCCTTCCATCTGGGTAACGATATGGGCGTTCATATTTTCGTTGAAACGTTTTTCCATCCGTCCATAACGCACGTGGCTCAGGTTCTTCAGCCATTCGAAATACGATACGGTAACACCACCTGCATTGAGATACATATCCGGTACAACGATGATCCCCTTGGCGGTCAGGATTTCATCTGCTTCCGGTGTCAGCGGTCCGTTGGCGGCTTCGCCCACGATCTTGGCTTTCACATTCGGTGCATTTTTAACGTTGATCACATTTTCAAGTGCTGCCGGGATCAGGATATCGCATTCCTGTTCCAGTGCATCCGTATTATTGGCCAGGTTGGTGGCTGTGCGGAAGTTAAGGATGGACCCGCTGGTTTTGCGGTGGTTGAAAACCTCATCCACATCCAGCCCGTTTTCATCATAGATAGCACCTTCGTATTCGGCAAGGCCGACGATCAATGCTCCCGCGTCCTGGAAAAACTTAGCGGTATGGTATCCCACGTTACCAAGACCCTGCACTACAATCTTCTTTCCCTCCACGCCAACGGTCATGCCAAGGCGTTCCATTACCTCGGGCATATTACATACTTCCCGCAAGCCAAAGAACACACCCAGTCCGGTTGCTTCGCGACGACCGCGAACGCCTCCCTGCGACACCGGTTTACCCGTTACACAACCCGCTGCATCAATCTCGCCCGGGTGCATGGTAGTGTAGGTATCGAGGATCCAGGCCATCTCACGTTCGCCCGTACCATAGTCTGGTGCAGGAACGTCGGTGCCGGGTCCGATAAATTTTTTCTTGATCAGTTCCGATGTGTATCGACGGGTGATCTTTTCCAGTTCAAAAGGGGAGTATTCGCGGGGATTGATCTTGATCCCGCCCTTACCGCCACCGAATGGTACGTTTACAATCGCACATTTGTAGGTCATCAGCGCGGCGAGCGCCATTACCTCATCCTGGTTTACTTCCGCGGCAAAACGGATACCGCCCTTACAAGGTGCCTTATGATGGGAATGCTGTACACGATAGGCTTCAATTACGTCGATCGTTCCGTCATCCCTTTTAACCGGGAAACGCATACTGTAGATGGCGTTACAGGCCTTGATCTGTTCAAGGATACCCGGATCCCATTTGGTAAATTTCGCAGCTTTATCGAAGCTCTTTTCAACGGCTCCGAAAAAACTGTAATGTTTGTCTGACATGATACTGTTTTTTATGATTTCAAATGCAAGCTAGATTCGGCCGCGAAACTAACCGCTGCATGTTGCCGGCGGCAGTAACGGCTATTAATATGTTGTTATTCTTTTTCCAGCTTCGTCATCCTCCGGTCGAGGCGCACGAGGTAAATCACTAATCCGGCAAGGATGGTCAGCATAACCGCAATCACCACATAAATGCGGCCGCTGCTGCGCATGGTTTCGCCGATCGCTGATTCATTTTTTACTCCCTGTGCGGCAAGCTGCCCTATACAAAGCAGGAGGGGAATCACGAAAAAGAATGTCCTGGTAAATTTTTTCATTGCCATTTTTTTTCCTTGAGCAACCCGATCCGGATTTTGATGGTGGTGATCCAGACGGCGAGTAATGTCCAGCCGATTACGGCCGGGTAGAACACTATGCGCATACTGGCATCGATATCCTTGAAGTTCATGGCGGGATTGCCTTCCTGCCCGGGATGCAGGCTGGGAAGCAATCGAGGAACAATCCAGATAGAGGGGAATAACATCGCGTAAGCGAAAATATTATAGACAGCACTGATACGGGCCCGTTTGTCCATATCAGCAATCGAATCGCGGAGTACGAGGTAAGCGAAATAAATCAGCAATGCGATAGCTGTACCGATCAGTTTGGGTTCGCGGGCAAGGGCACCGAACGACTGGAACGCCGGATTATTCGGATCGGCCCAGGTGTAACTCATCCAGATGGCACCGGTTGCATAACCCAGCAGGCCGAGCACAATACCGGTGGTGGCATATTGACGGGAAATGATATCGTAGCGGATATCGAAGGTGCGCAGGTATTTAATGCCATTGATTACCGAAATGGTAAACAGGATCATCATGGCAAACCACATGCATACGTGAAAATAAAGGTTGCGGACAGTTTCCTCAAGGGCAGGAAGGTTGGGCACTTTACCAAGAAGGCCGGCTACAAATGTGTACACGAGGAGGACGACACCCAGGATCTTCCACCACGATTTATACATATAGTTTTTTGTCTTGCTCATGGCTTTGCCCGAAGGGGGCACGTAAATAATCTGGCAAAATTAAGCAGGAGGGGGCTAATAAAATCAGTCTTTCCATAAAAATGGAAAAAGTATGACGGCCAGCAGGATCACCATTATATCAAGCGCGGCAAGCAGCAGCATATTGCTGGCATGGATGGTAAGCAGGGGATTAAATGTGGCATTACTGATCTTCATCAGCAGGATCAGCTGGGGTACTATCAGCGGGAAACCAAGGACCGCCATGATCGCAGCATTCTGCTGGGCCCTTGCCGCAATGGCGGCCAGGAACGTAAAGATCAGGCTGAGGCTCCATCCACCCAGCAGCACCAGCCCGATAAACGGGCCCGTCCGCACCACCGGGTTGCCGAGGAACAGGGTAAAAAGCAACAGGCTGAGCAGGCTCATCACCAGCATCAGGAGGGTATTGAACAGGAGTTTGGCCAGCACGAAACTGGCCGGGCTGGCAATGGAATAAAAATACAGCATGCGGCCACGGCTTTCCTGCAGGAAGGATTTGGCCACGGCATTGATGCAGATAAAGAGCTGGATCACCCAGAACAGGCCATTCCATACTTTTTCTTCCGGTTCTTCAATACCCAGGAAAAGCACGAAAATAGTGGCCCCGATGTACAGGAGAATGCCATAAAAGCTATACTGCTGGCGGACTTCCAGCAGCAGGTCCTTCCTGAATAATGTCCAGATCTGGTTGAATGAGCGGATAACCTGAATTTTTTATTTCTTAATCTTTATAGTCATTATAGCACCTGCGGCAGCGGGGTTCATACACATCCCTTGCTCCAAGCATCACCTGGTCTTCATTGGGGATTTTACGATATGAATAGTTCGCGATATTGCCGCAGACCACACAGATCGCGTGCAGTTTGGTCACATAATCGGCCTTGGCCATCAGGAATGGCATCTGGCCAAAAGGTTTGCCGGTAAAGTCCATATCCAGTCCTGCAACGATCACACGCATACCCCGGTACGCCAGTTCATCACAAACATTCGGCAACTCATCATCAAAAAACTGGGCCTCATCAATGCCTATAACATCCATGCCCTGTGCAAGTAAGAGGATCTTTTGTGAATTATCGACCGGGGTCGACAGGATCGTATTGGTATCGTGTGAAACGATGTTGAACTCGTCGTACCGGGTATCGATGGCCGGCTT
>SDZZ01000447.1 GCA_004173255.1 Chitinophagaceae bacterium
TTTATATCCTTGCCCCACTCAGTAAGGACCTTGGCAAGTTCCAGACAGTACTCCTCATTCTTTCTTAAAAAGTAAGCAGCGGTGCTGTCATGCGCAGCCGCTTGCGGAGCACATTCAAAGTAGATCATTCCGTAATTTAACAATTTGCCAGGCCCAAAAGAGACCGGGGCAGTGGCTGAAGCGTAAAATCAGGGAATACCTTGATGGGTTTGTCTACTTCACTACAATCGCCCACCACATACCGGATCATCTAACCGATGTAGTCTCAGCTTACGGGGAGTTTGTTCTTCAGTTGATTGATAATATCCTGCAGGTCGGCCGAAAGCGGATGACCGTGATGGTGGTTCATAACCTCTGTCAACAACCCTATGGCCTGGCGGACTTTTTCCTTGTCCTGTTTGTCGAGGTAATGCTGAGCGGCTAATGGTTGTTGATGGACACTTCCTGCAACTACGGGATCAACAACTGATCCCTGCAGCGGTTGTTTTTTGGTTTTGGTTGCATCTGGCCGCATCGACCTTGTCGCATACCAAACTACCACATAACAACCCCAAACCACCGAAAAGTAAATCAGTCCTTTTAAATTCGCGGCAATGTCTTCCGGATCGTACCTGCCATGGATTTTCTGTCCGGTGTATGAATTGGAATATTCCTGGGCATATTCGATACCAACACCCATGGCATACAGCAACCCGAAAACAAGCACATGACCGGGCAAACTCCTTTGGACAAAAAGCACGTTTAGAAACGCGGCAGCAAGGAAATAAAACAAGGTATGTAATTCGGTGTCATGACCGCGGAATACGGACGGCAACTTTACCATAAACCCGAAAAGGGCAATTCCGAAACAAAGTAAAGTCAATACAATCCGGCCAGTCAAACTCAGCTTCATGAACTACGATATTACGTGGTGATTTACTCCAATGCCTGTGTTACCTGGTGTTGGCAAACACAGGCAATAAACAACACCACGCAATATCAATCTTTTTTTTGACCGCAATCCACATTTAGGGCAAACCGGGACACAACCAGAAAAATAGCTTCCGGCCAGGCTACAGTCGCAGCTTGTCCATATTTAATATCGTCGAGGCCGGTGTATAACCCCGCACCCTGAACACCTGCCGGTTCGATGGCAGGTAACCAGCTTCTCCGCCACGACGGGTATAAACGGCAACACCGCCGCCTCCGCCAGGGGAGCCAAGAAAGGGAGGCGGATATGCTTTGACAATGGCAATGTCCTGCATCGGTACACTGGCTATCTGTTGGGCGGAGGTTCGCATTTCATCCAGGAAGAAAGTGACCGGGCCACCGCGCCATCTGGCCCCGCCGTTGGGTGAGATCTGCAGGCCGGCCACCCTGCCCTGCAGGTAGCTTAGGACATTTGGAAAGCCAAGGGCTGACGGCTGGTCCATAATACTGATCAACCGTTCATCAGCGGAACGGAATAAGCCATTTACATATTCCTCATCAAACTGCTGGGCAACCGTTTTCCGGCTCGATTTTACAATGACGGCCGGAAGCAAATCACCCCGGTCTGCAAAAAACCCTGCATCGACCTTCACCGGCTGGTTAAAGTCGGGCTTTGCACCTGCAGGTGGATTACCGATATAAAATATTCTTCCGGTAACTGCCAGCGGCTGGTAGCTGGAATCAAGCTGGGTGTTGATGCTGATATCCATTGGCCGGTCGTCGTTACCCAATCGTTGGAATGCCAGTAAGGCATTGTCCTCAAAAAGCCAGTTACGGATAACGAAAGAACCGTCGGGCAGCACCGTCACTTTTTGTTGATCCCAATTGCCGTCCTTGGTGAGCAACATCGCTTGTATGGCGCCGATCTGCTCCTCATTTTTGACCTTGCCCACCACTTCGAAAAATCGTTGCTGCAGACCTGCCGACAACGTGTACTTGCCAGGAGCGAGTGAATCAGGTAGCAAAAGGGATCCGGAAGCCTGGCTGTTTAACATCGGCCATCGCAGCCGGGTACGCTGGCCAGCTTCATTTTCAACGACGAGTTCAACCGTCGCCAGGGCGGGGTTTCGAACCAACGTACCGGCATTGGCATACTCAATAGTTACGGCTAACGAATCACCCGGACGAAATATGTCTTTATTGATTTTCATCTCCAGTTGACCGGATTGGTTCTGGGCCTGCAGCAAATTTGCCAGCAGGAGGGCGGCAATAGGAAATAACGTCAGTTTCATATCCTTAAACAATCAATATTGAAGCCAGCAGTTGTGAACGAAGTAAAAAGGAATGCAAAATTTCGGATAGGTTACCAGTGCCCGGTATGGCCGGGCAATTTTTTGAGCGCGGTACGGTTGCCGAAAGGCGCGCGTTTCTCTGGATAAAAGGCGCTGGACTGACCGGCACGTTATCAGGCATGGGCTTTGTGCTGATTTGTGCAGCAGTGGCTCAGCCTTATGGACCCGCCACTCCAGGCACAAACGATCGCCCCATATGCATGTTCCCCTTTACAAACGACTGGTTAGTTTCCTGTACCCCGTATGTGTAGAACGGAGGTTCAGTTCCATCCACCCCGTGCTGGACCTGTACCTGCACCGGAATCAATGGCAACTGGCAACAGACGACTCCATCTATTCGGACGGCAGGCGCTACCGGCCTTTGTTATCAGCATTCAAGAAAATCAGGAAAAAGCTCAGCGGGGTAAATAACGTACTGGTGCTTGGCACCGGACTCGGCAGTGCCGTTCATATCCTCGAACATATGGGACTCCATCCCGCCTACACCCTCGTTGAGCTGGACAATACGGTTTTGAAAATGGCAATCGAACTGATGCCACGTAACAGGCTGCGACGGATCAACCCGGTTTGTATGGATGCGGAAATTTTTATGCATACCATCAAACCACGCTACCAGCTGATCATCTGTGATGTATTTATCAACCGTGATGTGCCAGCGTTTGTACCTTCAATTACATTCCTGGAAGAATGTAAAAAAACCCTGCAGCCAAGTGGTAATTTTATACTGAACTATATTGAAAAAAGCAAAACTGCTACCAGCGAACTGCGGCAATTGATGGATAACGCATTCCCCGGGTACAGCGTAATTGAATTCGGGATCAACAAAATCTTTGTTGCGGCTGTCTAACCATTCAACCGCTTGCCGATTTCCCAATGATGCCCGAATGGATCTATAAAGTGACCAAGACGGTAACCATATGGTTGATCTTCGACCGCATAAACTGTGTGGATACCGGCGGCAATCGCCCGCGCAGCAAGGGCATCCGGGTCACTGGTCATCAGTCCCAGTCGTACACTGATCCTGTTCGCCTCAGGGGCAGTATTACCATGTTCGGGCGATGCATCAGCTACGATAATGCCGGCACCTTCAATCGATAATTCAGCCACGGTACTGCCATCCGGATCGGTATTACCGGCAACGACCACGGCACCAAAGGCTTTTTGGTAGAATTCAATAGCCGCGAGTGCGTTACCCACCGTCAGTGTTGGAAGGATGTAATTCTGCATACAGACCTTTTCGCCTTGCCCAATCAGCACTACGCCACATAGTAGCATCGATGGCAAGATGCGAGAATGCCGAAAGACCTAATTTCCTTTCAACAGCAGGTCCAACAACAAACGGACCGATACCTACCGACAGCTCGCTCAATTTAATATCGGCTCCTTCGGAAGC
>SDZZ01000054.1 GCA_004173255.1 Chitinophagaceae bacterium
TGTTTTTTCTTTTGTTTATCGCGGATGAGTGCTGCAATCTGTGCCGCCACATACACGGAGCCCTCGTGGATGGACGGGGAGATATGGACCGGGATCTTTTCGAAGCTGTCGGTAAGGTCCTGCTTTTTTGAAGTTGACATGAAGCCTTGTTTGTTTCACAAGGAAGTGTTTGACATTTTAAAAATGTAACATCGCCAGTACAAGTATTCCTAATTTTCCCATCAGCTCGCGCAGGTTTTTGATCGACTGCGAGAAAAGATTGCGTGCCACCTGGTAATTGATATTCATCACTTCACTGATCTCTTCATATTTAAGACCGTGGTAGATTTTCAGGTAAATGATTTCTTTCTGGCGGTTGGGGAGGCGGTTGACCGCTTCGGTTATGGACCGGTTGATGGCCGCCTGGCTTTCCTGTTCGGCCATAAAGTGATCGTGGCTGATCACAAATCCTATCCCTTCCTCCAGTTCACGCGCATCGGATGAAGGAACATTCTTACGGAAATGCTTATATAATTTATATTTAAGGGCTTTGAGGAAGTAGGCTTTGACCGACTGGATTTCCGGGTTGGATTTGCTCTGCCACAGCTCGATGAACAGGTCATGGATACTGTCTTCCAGGATTTCGCGGTCGTCACAGATCCGGGATCCATAAAGGGTCAGGGTCGGGTAGTAGCGCCGGAACAGCTCATCAAAAGCAGTCCTGTCGCCCTGTTTAAAGGATGTCCATATTTCAATGTCAGACCGGGTTTCGTTCACGTATGTTCTCTTGTAGTAAGCAGTGCAGTTGAGTTCAATTTACAATACCTGTCCCATAAAGCAAGATTTAATAAAAAGTTTTCAAAAGATAATTACAAAATGCCGCAAGGTGTCACTACCATTAAAACCACGAGGATTTAAGACATGAATACAAAGTTTGAGGAGGTTTCCGAAGTAATTGCTGATGAACGTTTCCTGTCCTGGTATTTCCGGGACAACCAGTCCGCCGGTGCGGAATGGGAAACACTGATGGAAGGGGATCCGCAGATCCGCAACCTGAGTGAGGAAGCCGTGGCATTCCTTAAACAACTGCCCTCCCGGGAAATCCCGCTCAGCCGCCAGCAGGTGGAAACCAGTCTCGATACACTGCATGGTAAACTGGCCGCGGCACCGGTGGTGAGTATGCGCCCGCGCGGACTCTGGTGGAAAATGGCTTCTGCAGCGGCAGTATTACTGATTGCCGGTTTTTTTGTCTTCCGTTCCTTCGACCGGCCGGGCAATCTTACAACCGCCTATGGCCAGCTCTGCACCAATGAACTGCCCGATGGATCCACCCTGATCCTGAATGCAAACAGTAAAGTCACCCTCAGCAATGACTGGAAAGGAACGAACGACCGCGAAGTGTGGCTGGAAGGTGAAGGTTTTTTTAAAGTGGCAAAGACCCCCGAAAAAAAGCGGTTTATTGTACACACCAATAACCTCGACGTCATTGTAACCGGTACGCAGTTCAACGTCAGCAGCCGGAACAATCACACCACCGTATTGCTGACCGAGGGCAGGGTTACACTTCGCATGAAAGACGGAAGCGAAGTAAAGATGAAGCCAGGTGATTTCGTGGAAATGAATAACGACCAGTATGTGCAGAGGGAGGTAAGCGAAGAAAACGTTCTTGCCTGGAAAGATAACCGCATGGCGTTCGACAGCACCTCCATTGAAGATGTCGCAAAAATTATTACCAACCACTACGGGATAAAAGTTGTATTGGGTGACGACAGCGTGCGCCAGCAATACGTAACCGGCGTAATGAAAAATAACAACCTCGATGAATTACTCCGGGCAATCGAGTTGATCACACCCGTAACGATCGTCAAGACCAACGACCAGATCACTATTTCCAGCAATATGCAATAACGCCTAATACATTTTAAACACTGCATGTATGAGACAGACTAATTCACGATGGTATCTCCGGCTGGGGGTACCCGCAGCAATGCTATTGCTCGCACCGTCCACTTACGGACAGAACGGTTACTCGTATGCGTCGAACAAGACCACGACGCGGGGCGGCATTCCGGTTACCATGAACCAGGAAAGCAGCAAACAGTCACTGATCACCGTACTGAAAGACCTGAACCGCAAAAAGAATGTGTACTTCCTTTTTGCAGAAAAAAGTATCAGTGAAAAATTGGTGAACACACCAAAAGACCTGCAGGCGTCTGTCGAAAAGATCCTGGACCAGGTGCTCGAAAACACCGGCCTCAAATTCAAGAAAGTATCGGACGATACTTTTGTGATCCTGCCAAGCGGGGCCAAAGTGAACCAGAAAAATTATGTAGCCGCCGAACTGGAAAACAGCGGTAGCCAGCAGGCAGCATTCATCCCAATCACCGGTGTGGTACGGGACAAAAGTGGTGTGGCACTTGCGGGCGTAAGCATCGCCATCAAAGGCAGCAGCAAGGGTACCACCACTAATTCAAAAGGTGAATTCAGTATTGACGCAAATAAAGGGGATGTTCTGGTGATCAGTTCGGTCGGTTACGCGGTAACCAGCCTGACGATCGGTGACGATACCAGCCTCTCCGTTGCACTCGACCTCGTTGACCAGCAAATGAGCGAAGTAGTGGTAACAGCACTGGGCGTCCGCAAAGAACGGAAGGCCCTGGGTTATTCGGTTACTGAAGTTAAAGGGTCGGAACTTACCCGTGCAAGGGAAACCAACGTAGGTAACTCCCTGGTGGGAAAGATCGCCGGGGTAAATGTTAATTCCACATCTGGCGGGCCCGGATCCTCTACCAACATTACCATCCGCGGGGTATCAAGCCTCAGCGGTAATAACCAGCCGCTGTATGTAATCAATGGCGTACCGATGACGAACCAGCAGAACGATGGTAATAACCTGCAGAGTGCAGGTGGACAATATTACAACTCGGTCGATTACGGCGACGGCATCGGTAACATCAATCCGGATGATATTGAAACGATTTCAGTGCTCAAGGGCGCCGCGGCGTCCGCACTCTATGGGTCACGTGCCAAAAGTGGTGTCATACTTATCACTACTAAAAACGGAAGCGGCAAGGGTACTATCGAGTTCAACTCCAACCTGGTGGTTGACGATATCATCGATCTGACCGACTGGCAGTATGAATATGGAAGTGGTGCCAACGGAATCAAGCCAGCCACCGAAGCCGCTGCATTTGATGCCGGCAATTCAAGCTGGGGTGCCCGTCTGGACGGATCAGGTGTGGTACAGTTTGATGGCGTATCCCGTCCTTATTCTGCACAGAAAGGAAACCTTAAAAGGTTCTACCGCACCGGCAGCACCTTTACCAATAACGTAGCATTCGGAAAGGCTTTTGAAGGAGGTAATGTACGTTTTGGTTACACCAACCTTGCCAGTAGTTCGGTACTGCCAAATTCGGGACTTGACCGTAATACGTTCAATTTTTCGACAAGTTATAATATCAGCAAACGCCTGTCGGTCGATGTGCGAGCCAACTATGTGACCGACAAAGCAAAAAACAGGGCCATTCTTGGAGATGGAGCCGGGAACGCCAACTTCCAGGCAATGTTCCTGCCTACAAGCCTGAATGTGGAAACACTGAAACCAGGTTACAAGGAAAATGGCGATGAATTGTTGTTCACCAACAACGCTTACGCAACCAACCCCTACTTTGCAACCGGACGGTTTATCAATAACACCAGACGTAACAGGATCATCGCTTCTACTACCCTGAAATACACATTCGATAACGGATTATTTATCCAGGGACGTGCGGGGCAGGACTATTATTATGATCGGTATACAGGTGTTGTTCCAAACGGTGCAGGTTACTACGCCCAGGCTGGTGCCAACATTACTGAAAGTTTTACACGGGTATCGGAACTCAACGCAGATATCCTTATGGGAAAAACGTTCAGGATTAATGATGACTTCAGCATTGGTGCCAGCGTTGGCGGTAATATTATGAAAGCAAAAGTGGAAGGAACGGTTGAAAGTGGTACCAGTTTCGCTGTGCCATTCGTGTACACCATCCTCAATGCACGCAATAAAGCCATCCGTTACTTCGACAAACGTCGTGAAATACAGTCTGGTTATGCTACGCTCGATTTCAACTACAAAGACTTCCTGTATGTGAGTGCCTCAGGGCGGAATGACTGGTTTTCCACGCTTGCACCATCTGATGACCTGGGTATTTTCTACCCTTCCGTCAGTGGATCGTTTATTTTCTCTGAATTCCTGAAGCCTTCCTGGCTGAATTTT
Source organism: Chitinophagaceae bacterium (assembly GCA_004173255.1). Taxonomy (GTDB): domain Bacteria; phylum Bacteroidota; class Bacteroidia; order Chitinophagales; family Chitinophagaceae; genus JBEVJC01. Next base: position 4,238 of record SDZZ01000054.1, read on the forward strand.
GGGAAGCTGAGGGTAGGCTGGGCAAACGTAGGCGGGGGGGCCGACGAGCCTTATCAGACACTGCTCAACTATGGCCTTTATGCTGAACAGCTGAATGGCCTTCCGCTCGGACAAATCACCAACTCCGCCATACCAAACAGCCAGCTGAAACCACTCAATGCCCGCGAACTTGAGATCGGAACCGAAATGCGCCTGTTTGACAGCCGCTTGTCGGTGGACCTTGCCTGGTACAGCAAAAAGATCGAAAACGATATTCTGGTATCGCCCGCAAGCAGTACTTCCGGTTATAATGGGGTAGTGCTTAATATCGGTGAGCTACAGAACAAGGGTGTTGAATTGCTGTTAACCGGCCAGGTATTCCCTAAAACAAACGTGCTTCAATGGACCAGTTCTGTAAACGGTACTGTCAACAATAACAAGGTGGTAGCGCTTACAGGCGATGAGTCCCAGCTGGCCATCGGTACATCCCGTACAGGCTATGGTTTTACCAGGCATATAGTTGGCCAGGCCGCCAACCAGGTGATGGCCTTTGACTATAAATATGATGCAGCCGGCAAAATCATGCTGGAACCAAACGGGGTTCCTTCACAAGGCAACCTTGTGTCTTTCGGTTCAGCCTATCACAAGTATACTGCAGGATGGAACAACGAATTCACCATTGGTAATTTCAACCTTGGCTTCCTGATCGATGGTAAATTCGGTGGTAAGGTATTCTCAGCAACCGATTACTACGGCTATTTCTTCGGACTGCATAAAAACACGCTCGTTGGAAGGGAAGACGATTTCAATCCCGATCCTGCTGCCACGACCACTGCCCAAGGGTACTACTCACAGCTGGCGGGAAACGTGTCCGGCATGTTTGTCTACGATGCAAGTTTCATCAAGTTTCGCCAGCTGACCATCGGTTACACGCTTCCCCCGAAATGGTTCGGGAACAAGATCAAAAGTGCTGCCCTGTCGATTGTGGGTCGCAACCTTTTCTTCCTGATGAGAAAGACGGATAACATTGACCCCGAAGCAAGTTATTCCGGTTACTCACAGGGTCTTGAACTGGGTGGTGTTCCCCCGACACGTAGTTATGGTTTGAACCTAAATCTTAAATTCTGACTTGTCAGATCAAAAAGCGACAAATGAAAAATAAAATCATTAAAGTACTCGGTCTGTGTACTGCCACCCTATTGCTTGGCACGGGTTGTACAAAAGATTTCGACAAACTCAATACCGATCCAACGGCGTATAACTCCGAAACGTTTGAGCCGAATTTCATTCTCACCAGCGCCCAGTTATCCTACACCGGAAGTTTCGACTTCAGTTATGAGACCTGGAGAGGCAACCTGATCTATGCGTCCACGCTGATGCAGCAGCTTTCTACTATTACTGGTTACTGGGCGGGTGATAAATACCTGCTGAACGCCGGATACACTGCCGCTTACTGGGAGAAAGCTTACCCCGACCAGGTGAAGCCGGTAAGTGACCTGTTGAAGATCACCGCTGACAAACCTCAATTCAAAAACCTATACCAGATTGGCCGTATTACCCGGGCCATGATCATGCAACGGATTACCGATCTGTATGGCGATGTTCCTTATTTCGATGCCGGGTACGGGTTTTACACCGGTAACTATTTTCCTGCCTATGATAAACAGGAATTGATTTACCAGGACATTATGAAGGAGTACGAAGAGGCGGCGATGGCGCTTGACCCTGCCGGCGATAAACCATCGGGCGATGCGTTCTACGGTGGCGATGCTGACCAGATTGAAAAGTGGCAGCGTCTTGCTTACAGTTTGCTGCTGCGTGCCGGTATGCGACTGACCAAAGTGAATCCGACCCTTGCACAAAGCACAGTGGCCAAAGTAATCGGCAAAACAATGACGGGTGTAGGTGATGATGCATACCTCGTACATGATACAAAAGGTGCGCGCGCTACCGTTAACCGGAATTTCCAGGTGTTGTTCGGTGGCCCTGAACGCGACCAGGTGAAATGGTCGGCCAAAGTAATCGACCTGCTGAAGTCGACCAATGATCCGAGGCTGACAAAAATTGCCATTACAAACACGGTATTCAACGCTCCTGCCTATACCCAGATTACCGGAGGCAACTCCTCATTTGCTGCGCAGAAAGGTATGCCCAATGGGTACGACCAGAGTGCAACACCAGGCCTTGGTATTACCACCGCACCCGGCTATACCACCCTGGCTGATTATTCGCAGCCAAGCCAGTTGCTGCAAAGACTGGATGCACCCACATTCATCCTGACCTTTGCCGAAACACAATTGTTACTGGCTGATGCAGCCCAGCGCTGGAATATACCCGGATTAGGTTCCGCCGAGTCACTGTATAACAGCGGTGTTACAGCAGCGATGACGTATATGGGTCCCTATAGCCCTGATGCGGTTGTCAGCGCAACGGACGCAGCGGCCTATCTTACTGCACACCCTTACAGTGCCGCAACCGGACTTGAAATGATCAATACACAATTCTACGTGCACACCGCAACCATGTTCGATTTTTATGAGTCATGGAGCAACTGGAGACGGTCAGGTTTGCCGGTACTTACACCGGTAAACTATCCCAACAACGTGACTGGTGGCAAGGTGCCACGCCGCCTGCCTTATCCATTGATCGAGGCAAATACCAACCCGACCAACTACCAGGCCGCAAGTTCGACCGTACCGGGTGGTGACAACCTTTCAGGACGTGTGTGGTGGGACAAAGAATAATGTTGAATGGAATAAACAATCATCACAAAACATGTAACCTGTTTTTCGTAGTACAGTTCTCTTAAGCAGTTAGCAGTTTTGACAAGCCGGCCTGTTCCCAGGCCGGCTTTACTATTCAGGCTCGCGGGGTACGTCGAAGCGCGGCAGTTGATTTCCGGGCCGAGGTTGAACCGAGTGATATCATTCCCTGGGCAGGTGCCATCCAGGTCGAACTGCGTGATCTCTTTCCCTGGGCGAGTGTCATCCAGGGCGAACTGCGTGATCCCTTTCCCGGTCCGATTGTCTCACGCTGCAGCGCGGGATCTCGTCCGTTCTCACAGAAGTATCTTATTTTGCACCCACTAAAAAAAACACCGTATGCGTTTCATTTTATTCCTGCTGATTGCCTGTATTGCTGTTCCCTCCATGGGGCAACAGGTTAGTATTATTCCTGAACCGGTGTACCTCAAAGTAAATAAAGGAGTGTTTAGGATCAGTAAATCCACAAAGATTGTATTGATTGACAAACGGGACGAACCGGCCGCCTCCTTCCTTAATGATTATATCGAGAATGTGTATGGTTTTCGTCTGGCAACAAGCAGCAATCCTGCAACAAGATCCATCACGCTGGTAACGAAAAAATTTATCAAAGCACCTGATGCGGATGCCTACCAGTTAACGAGCACAGCAACCGGTGTCAGGATTGAGGGCGACACCTACGCCGGCACCTTCCACGGAATACAAACGCTGATCCAGCTACTCCCCACCACGCAACAAACCACCCTTTCTATCCCGCTGGTGGTGGTCAAAGATTCACCCCGCTTCGACTACCGGGGAATGATGCTGGATGTGTGCCGTCATTTTTTCCCGGTGCCCATGGTTAAAAAGTTTATCGACTACCTCGCGCTGCATAAGTTGAACCGCTTTCACTGGCACCTGACAGATGACCAGGGGTGGAGGATCGAAATTAAAAAGTATCCAAGGCTGACCGAAGTGGGTGGTTACCGGAATGGAACCATCACCGGTCGTTTTCCAGGAACAGGCAATACCAACACACGCTACGGCGGATTCTATACACAGGAACAGATCAAGGAAGTAGTGAAGTATGCGGCTGACCGGTTTATAACTGTGGTCCCCGAAATCGAAATGCCGGGTCACGGTAGCGCCGCCATTGCTGCTTACCCCGAATTGAGTTGTTTTCCGGAAGTGCCAACCATCCGTTATTTTCCGCCAAAATGCACCTGGGGCGTATTTGATGATGTGTTCTGCGCCGGCAAGGAAAACACGTTTGCCTTCCTGGAAGATGTGATCTCCGAGGTACTTCCGCTGTTCCCCTCGCAGTACATCCATGTAGGCGGTGATGAATGCCCGAAGAAGAACTGGGAAAAATGCCCCAACTGCCAGAAGCGGATGAAGGAAAATAACCTGAAGAATGAACATGAACTGCAGAGTTATTTTGTTCAGCGAATGGAAAAATATATCAATGGTAAAGGCCGTACGCTGATCGGATGGGATGAAATCCTCGAAGGGGGTCTTGCCCCAAATGCCGCAGTGATGAGCTGGAGAGGGGAGAAGGGCGGAATAGAAGCGGCCAGGATGAAACATACGGTAGTGATGTCGCCAACCACCTATCTCTATTTCGACTACAAACAGGTGGAAGTGGAAGACTCGCTGACCATCGGTGGAAACCTGCCACTGGAAAAGGTCTATAGCTACGAACCTTATCCGGCCGAACTTACGGCCGATGAAGCGAAAATGATTACCGGCGTGCAGGCCAACCTGTGGACAGAATACATTACCAAATTTGAAAAGATCGAGTACATGGTCTTTCCGAGGATGGAAGCACTGAGTGAAATAGCCTGGAGTGGTAAGGATAAAAAAGACTGGGCAAAGTTTGAAAAGAAATTACCTGCCCAGTTTAAGCGGTATGACCTGTGGAAGGCGAACTACCATAAATTTTATTATAAGCAGAAAGTGAAAGATTCCACGCATCGCCCTGAATGACAAAACATGCCTGCCGGATAAGATCTCTGCGGGGTGTCACAGCGGATGATAGCCCACGTCAGGCAGACAACCGTTCTTTGTGGAGTTTCAACGAGTGCTGGTATATTTTATTCTTCCTTGCTTTCTGCCAGGCAGCATAAAATATACCGGCACTTTTTGCTTTCTCAGGGTCAGCATCCACCGGCAATTGCGTACGGCCATGCGCACCACTTTGTCCCTTTTTATCCTCAGGTACAGGTCCTGCATATTTTTTACCGGAAGAATGGTTGGCATACCGGCGGCTCCTGGTGTACCCCATCTGCAAAAATTTTCTCGCCATATCCATTCCCACAAAATCGTTGCTCCGCATATAAGCCAGGAACATCTGGTAAATTTTATCAGCCGAAACCTGCGCCACTCCAGGGTTTTTGAACTTCCAGTGGGGTAGGATCTCGGATTTGTAGGGTTCCACCAGCAACACCCCCTGCTCGCCAAGGCCAGTCCGGTATAATTCCGGATGCTGGCGCAGGTCAAGGTGTTTGTAGTCGAGATTGTAATCAAACTTCGCTCTGGGCATAAAACCCAGCATCCGAATTCTGTGCCAGTTCACTGTTGCGGCCGCCGATCAGCCATTTGTCCGCGCACGTTCATCACCGCTCAACCTTGTCCGTCTAATTTGCCTTGTATGGACTCAACCCGATACGCTGCCTGCTGGTGTTCCCTGGCTGGGCAGGATTGGAAGGAAGGTCCGGTTTGCGCGGGTCATTATCATTGCATCCACCCCGCAACTGGCAGATGGAATAAAACATCATATCCAGCGTCATCCGCAGGTTCTTCCTGATCCACGTCATCTGTCCTTTTTTATCCAATGGATTGAGAGCAGCCTTCAGTGCTTCGTAAATACTTTCATTGACTGCGGCCTCCTCGATATAGTCATCCAGTTTCGGTGGATTTTTCATGTCTTCGTATTCATCCACATATCCCTTGTATTCTTCATAGCGGTCCAGCCATTTTTTTGTCCGGTCATACCGCTGTTTAACGTCCTGCCATACCGGATCGCCGGGTAAACCATAAGATGCCAGCAGCTCTTCCGGTGATGACGGACCATGCCCCTGCTGGCCTTTAGCCACCGGCGCATTACTGATGAGAGAAGTAAACTCTGCCATGTTACCACGGAATAACCAGTCGTTGACCGGCACTTCCAATACCTGCCCGGCTTCGTTACCTTTCAGCTTAAAGCTCTTGATTTTCCACACCGGGATCTTTCGGCCATCTACGTGGAGCATGTCAGCGCCAGCCGCATCATTATATACAATGGTGACAGATCTCCCTTCATAACTGTATGTACTTACACGGTTTTTGCTATCCTTCGTTACGTCAATTTTTGCAGGACGGTACAGTTCTATTTCTGTTCTGGGGTACGACTCCGGCGTTGCTTTCAGGTAAAACCCATCACCGATGTACGACCAGACACCTGCATTAATTACCTTACTGCCAAGACCCAATGGAGGAACACCTGTCTTTACCGCGATAGCTTCTATTTCATCGTACTTTGCCTGCGACGACTGCATTTTGTCGCGCAGTGAAGCATACGTTGCCATTGTTTCACGGAGCTCTGCCGGTACTGCTTTTCCAGCTGCCTTGCCAAAGTCAACCTGCATGGCGGCGATCTCGGCTTCAGTCAGCAGCGGTTTGATTGCCAGCTGGAAGGATGGCTGGTAGGAACTGAATTTTGTTCCCGCTTCAATACCCCAGATTAGTTTCTGTACGTCCTGTTGCGCAATTTCCGGATGGAGAGCTGATTTTTCCAGGATGTTCCGCACAACCGCAGCCTTCATGCCCTTCAGTTTTGCAATCTGGTACCCATCGCCTTTCGAAGGGCCGTATACCCCGGCATGCAGACAATAGGATCGTATGCGGGCTTTATAATACCCCGGCTTCAGGTCAAAACTGCTGATGCTATCCGCATCGGCTGTCTGCAGGTAATCATGGTCAATCCAGGAAAACCCATATAGCGTGTCTTTGATAGAGGTGGTGATCGCCGATCCTGGTTTCCATGGTTCGGGTCCAACCTTCCCGACTACCTCTTTTGCTTTACCCAATGCGTCACTGATTTTAAATTTTTGCGCATGGGCAAACTGGCTGAACAACGGGATAGCAAATAACGTACAGGTAAGTAACTTTTTTCCGGTTTTTGGCAGGGTCATGACAACTCTTTTTATGATGTGCGCCCTATGAGCAAAAACTGTGCTAGTGCGAATCGTGAACGGTTAATTCAGGAAGGTTCTTTCCAATCTGCCTCCGCAACGCCATTTACCGAGAAGTCATTGATGGCCACTTTCATCTCGGTTTTGCCATCGGTCATCTTTTCAGTAAATGGAACCAGTATGCCGCCGACGGTCCGGAAATCCGACATCCTGTTTACCTGCATCTGGCCATTAACCTTGCGTCCTTCACTGATTACACGGAACTGCGGATCCACCATCATGGCAAACTCGGTCCCGTCAACGGTGTAGGTAAGAATGTAGTTGCCGTCCGCCGCGGAAACCTGGCCGGATGTGAGTTTCGACAGGTTTACTGATTTCAGCACATTAAACCCGGTCTGCAAACCAGCCTTCATCTCCTTTACGCGGGCAGCGGTAAGCGGCTGCTTTTTCCCTTTCGCCCACGTCCATCCCTTATCATTCTCCAGTTGCTCCACTGCAATCACTTTACCATTCTGTAAAAGTTCGGTCCGCACCCATCCTTTTTGCAGGTCGGTCAGCGATACAATCCCGAACCCGTTCATATTCCCGGAAATTTTATAGTTGTTGATCCTGTCAATTGCTTCGCCTCCATGTTTGGCCCGGATCTTTTCCACCAGTTGGGCAGCGGTATACTGGCTGGTTGGTTTAACCGTACCGCTTGCTTCTTTTTTACCGGAGTTGCTGTTGGCCCCTTCACCCGTTCCACGTGTGGTGATATCTTTTTCACTTTCGCGGAAAAAGATCTCGCCATTCATCACTACCATAGTACCATCCAGGTCATCCCCGACAAAAAAACTGGATTGTTCCTTTTTGCCATCGACATAAGTCAGTGTAAGTATACCATCCTTCTGCACATAGGTGCCGGCAGCATTGTTTTTCCTCGAACTTCCTCCACCGATATTATCACCCGATATCATGACGCTGCCATAACCATCCTGGTTGAAGGTGCCTTTGCCATCGAAATAAATGTTGGTACCACCGCTCGATCCAATATAGGGGACGCCGGAAATGCCACCACCCGAGCCACTGGCATATTCGAACTTATAGGTGCCTGCCGGGATTGGTCTCGTATCCATTTTACGGAGCAGGTAACCCGTCGAAAGTTTCAACGTGCCATTGCTGTTGATGGTTAGTGTGCGCTGTCGTTCCTTTTCTGCGTAGTTCAGTGACATCTTATTCCCCTGTACCGTATAACTTCCATCAACGCGGGTTTTCCAGTCCGGCTTGTCCATTTCATCGGCAAAGGTGCCGTCGGGCCGCAGGTACAGCGTTATATCATTGCGGTCCATCCCTCCGCCCATCATGGGGCTGATGGTCAGTTCCACCCCGCAGTAAACGCCCGTCAGTTTCTGGGAATTGCAGGCAACCTGTACCAGTAACAAAAATGCGATAGCTATTGCCGAAAGGAACTTCGAATTTTTCATGGTGTTTATTTGTTGTGGAGAGTACCCGGCAAACCGAAGCTGCTAACCAGCGATCAGCCGCGGGGTATAATGAAAAATAACAGGCAGGATTGACCACACAAATCAATAATATTGCCAGAAAGGAAGGTCCTGTTTTGCAACCCGCATTTGCCGTCGCGCCGTCCAAAAACTTTTTGATATGTTAACAGAAAAAGAGAAAATGCTGGAGGGACTTCCCTACCAGGCCAACGATCCGGTACTGGTGCGCGACAGGAACCTGGCAAAAACGATGGTTTTTGAATTTAACTCACTTCATCCCGACCGGTCAGAAGATGGGAAGGCGTTGCTGAGAAAATTATTCGGTGCAACAAAGAACAACTTCCACATTGAACAATCCATCCGGATCGACTATGGCTACAATATTTATCTCGGGGAGAATTTTTATGCAAACTACAACCTGGTGATTCTCGACTGTGCAGCAGTAACGATTGGCGACAATGTGATGCTTGCACCCAATGTCGGCATTTATACCGCCGGCCACCCTATACACCATGAACCAAGGAATGCCGGGTTTGAATATGCGTTCCCGATTAATATCGGGAACAATGTATGGGTGGGCGCCAACGTAATCATCAACCCGGGGGTAAGTATCGGGGACAACACCGTGATCGGGTCGGGTTCAGTGGTCACCCGGAGCATTCCGGCAAACGTTGTGGCAGTCGGCAACCCATGCCGGGTCATCAAAGAAATAACGGAAGGGGATCGGGATTTTTATTTCGGGAAAATGAAGTTCCCGGTTTGAAGAGGTGCCACGACACCTCGTTAAGCTGCGGCGTACGGGTTGTATTGGATGATTCCCGCAAGAGATCCGCCGCTTCGCTCCGGATGACAATGCTTCAAGCTGGTTGACAATGCTTCGATCTGGATGACAATGCTTCAATCTGGATGACAATGCTTCGATCTGGTTGACAATGCTTCGCTCCGGTTGACAATTCTTCAACCTGGATGACAGCTACTCCACCGGGATTACCGGTGCCACAGGAACCGCAGTGGTAGCGGGTCTTGACCGGCCAACGAATACATTCTCCGCCACAAATCCAAAGTTGACCAGCAGGTTTTCCCGGTCAGTGCGCGAGTATTTATTATAGGTTACTGCACCCGTTACACTCAGCCAGCTTTTCAATTTCAATGAAAGTCCGGTAGTGGAACGGATGATATAATCTTTGGAATTTGAAAATGAAGGTTGCCAGAAATGCGATCCTTCCAGCGATACCACATTACTGAGCCGGACGCGGTGTTTCAGCCGGAGTGAATTCCGGATAGTCTGGTAGGTTTCCTTCCCGGTATCAAGATCGAGATCACTCGCTTCAAAAAGAATCCCGTCACTTACTACCAACTCCAGCCGGTCGGTGTTCGAAATGTTGTATCCAAGACCGACTCCGCCCTGGAACTGATAGTTGACCTTCAGCGAATAACTGCTGGTAAAATTTGCCAGCCCCCAGTAGTACAGCCGCTGTAAATCTTTCAGTACATCGAAGTTGAGAGCCGAACTGATATCGTTATTGCTGAGGTCCGATTCCTGTCGTCCAAAAATCCAGGAACTGTTGCTGTTCAGGGCAAACTTCCTGCGCACAACCGATAAGGCCAGCGCATTATTGATGACGAATGAACGCACATCATTGGTGCGGTTGTAAATGCCGGTGAGGCCATAACGGAATTTATACCGGGTGGTATCGCCGCCCTGGGCGTTCACCCAAAAAGAAGAAACAAGCAGAATGCAAAACAGGAATAAAGTCTTCATCATCGCCGGCCCGGTTTTATGGGGCAAAGATAACAAACACCTCATTTTAGCCGGCACTGGCCTGGGCATATTCACTGGGTGTTTTACCAAATTGCTTTTTGAACTCCTGGGAAAAATATTTCCGGTCATTGTATCCAACAGAAAAAGCAACTTCATAAACCGTCATCTGTTTTCCACTGAGCAGCTGGGCCGCACGTTTCAGCCGGATCGATTTGACAAAATCATTGACCGACATATTACTTACGGCCTTAATTTTTTTATATAATACCGGGGTGCTCATGGCTACTTTCCTCGACAGCATATCCACCCCAAAATCGGGATCATCGATATGTTCCTCCACGATACCGATCACGGTCTTCAGGAATTCCTGCTCCACCGCGTTAATCGCAGGCAATGCAGGTTTCAGCTCGGGCACAATCGGATTGTAGGTGGTAACCTGGTTCAGGAACAGCTGCCTCAGCCGTTCACGTGATGCAAGCAGGTTACGTACATTCAGTTCAAGGATTTTGGTGCTGAACGGTTTTGTGAGGTACATATCGGCACCCGTTTCAAGCCCGCTCACCTGGTCACTCTGCGTGCTGCGCGCAGTGAGCAATATCACCGGTATGTGGCTGGTACGCGGGTCGGTTTTCATCAGCCGGCAAAGTTCAAAACCATCCATGCGCGGCATCATCACGTCGCTGATCACCAGGTCGGGCAGGGTACTGGCAGCAAGTTCAAAACCAGCCTGCCCGTCGGCCGCTTCAGCCACCGTGTAATGTTTACCAAATGTGTCCTTCACCAGTGCCCGCAGTTCGGGATTGTCTTCGATGATGAGGATGCCTGGCCGCGTCCTCGCCGGATCGGGCAGCAAATCACTGACGGGCGTGTGTGGTGTAACCCCTGCAGCTTGTTTCGCCGTGGCAGAACCGGTTGCCTTACCCTGTTCCAGTTGCGACACATCAAAATGATCCCTGCGTTTCAGCAGCGTCACTACGAAACTGGTCCGGCCATCTGCATTCCCATCGGCTGTTTCGCTTTCCGCTCGCAGCGTACCATGATGAAGGGTTACAATATTCCGTGCAAGCGCCAGCCCGATTCCATAGCCTGTATTCTGGTGTCCATGATCGGCCACCTGGAAAAAATTTGTAAATATGCGATCGATATATTCCGGTGCAATGCCGCGTCCGTTGTCGGTTACCGTTATCACTACCGTTTTGTCCGTCTCCGCGACCTGCAACCACACGCGGCCATTCTCGGGGGTAAACTTCACCGCATTTGTAAGC
>SDZZ01000448.1 GCA_004173255.1 Chitinophagaceae bacterium
AGATAATCAAAAAAACAGCTACCGGAAACGTTGCCGGTAACGCTACCGGCATTATCGTAATCTTCTTTATGCTAGCTTTATGGGCATAAACTATTTTGATGGATAGACCCGCCACTATTAAGGACATTGCGCGACAATTGAATATTTCTATCTCGACTGTTTCACGAGCCATGCGCAATGCCCCGGACGTTAATCCCGAAACCAGGAAGGCGGTGATGGCTTTATCGGAGGAGCTGAACTACCTTCCCAATAAACTTGCACTGAGTTTCAAACAGAGGTCGACACACAACATCGGGGTGATTGTACCTAATCTTGATTACGTGATTGCGACGATGGTCAAAGGCATCGATGAAGTAGCCCTGGAAGCGGGATACACGGTAATGGTGTGCCAGAGTAACGAATCATTCGGGCGGGAGATCGTGAACACGAGGCGCCTGCTCGACAGCTTGGTAGACGGATTTATTATTTCGGTATCCAGTGAAACGAAGGTTTTTGACCACATCCGCAAGATCCAGGAAAACCATATGCCGATGGTGGTGTTTGACCGTGTAACCAGCGCATTGTCGGCCCCAAGTGTGGGTCTCGATAATATGGACGGTGGTTTCCAGGCCACTGAACACCTGATTGAACAGGGGTTTAAACGCATAGCAATCCTTGCCGGTCCGAAAAATCTCTCGATCAGCAACGACCGGATGGAAGGATATCTCAAGGCGCTGAAAAAACACCGCATAAAACCTGACAACGACCTCATCATCCATTGCGATTTCAACCAGGACTATGCCTTTGTTGCAACCCAGGAATTACTGGCCATGAAAAAAAGACCCGATGCCATCTTTACTATCAGTGATCGCATGGCAATAGGTGCCATGCTGGCTATCAAACAAAAAGGCTTAAGTATGCCGCAGGATATCGGGCTGGTGGGTTTCAATAACGAGCCCGTGGTAAGCCTTGTATCACCGGCCATTTCCAGCGTAGAGCAACCGGCATTTGAACTGGGTAAAATGGCAGCTAAACTGTTCATTGAAACCATCCACAATAACGGCGACATGAGCCATGTGAGGGAAGTGCTGAAACCGAAACTCTATGTCCGCGAATCATCCCTGCGCATTCCTGAAAAAAACGGTCGACTTAGATAATCCCTCCATTCGCAAATCCTTTTTATGAAACAATTGATTTTTGTCCCTTTCCTTTTCCTCCTTGTTGCTTCATATGCAAAAAAGATTACGGTGAAGAATTCGGTCGAACCACAGGCGGTAAACAAAATCAGCAATAGCAATGCCCGCAGTATCTTGCTGTCGTGGTACGATGTGGTACGCGCAAGGCATACTTTCAATTACAACCAGATTGAATGGAGCGGTGAATACCGCAAATACCAGTTTGTCACCGATAGCGACAACACGGTTAAATGAAAAAAATATACACGGCTGGATACGTGGTGCTCTTTCAACCATCCGGCTACATTTATTAATAATCATTACAGAAACCTCTTAAAGAACCGGACATGAAGACTATTCACCAGGTACATCCCGAAGATTTCGTAAAATATAATACCTCACAGATCCGTGACAAGTTCCTGCTTGACGGATTGGTGAAACCAGGCAGAATCGAAATGGCCTACACGCATTATGACCGGATGATCATTGGCGCTGCGTTTCCAATCGATAGCGCCCTGAAGCTCGGGACATACGACCAGTTGAAATCCGAAAATTTCCTTGATCGCAGGGAGCTCGGCATTATTAATATTGGTGGCGAGGGATCGGTTTCAGTTGATGGAAAAGATTACAAAATGGGTAAGCAGGATTGCCTTTACATCGGTAAGGGAGTGAAAGATGTAATCTTCGAAAAATCGGCTGCTAACCCGGCAAAATTTATCCTTTTTTCCTGCCCAGCACATACTTCCTATCCGACAAGGCTGATGAAGCCGGCGGAAGCGCTCCCTGCAGAACTCGGAAGTCTTGACAATAACAATCACCGCACCATCAACAAATACATCCATCTTGATGGGATCCAGAGTTGCCAGCTGGTGCTCGGTGTTACTAATTTCCAGAAGGGAAGTATTTGGAATACGATGCCCCCTCATACACACGATCGCAGGATGGAAGCATATTTCTATTTCGACCTCCCTGAAAATCAGCGCGTCATCCATTTCATGGGCGAGCCTGATGAAACAAGGCATTTGTTCCTGGAGAATGAGCAGGGTATTGTTTCACCAAGCTGGAGTATTCATAGTGGCGTTGCAACAGCAAATTATTCCTTTATCTGGGCAATGGCCGGTGAGAACATGGTTTTCACTGACATGGACGCCATTCCTATACAGAATCTCCGATAAAGTTTCCCACTTCGTTTCTTCTAAATTTTAAACTCCGTATAACATGTTAGATTTCCGACTCGACGGTAAATTAGCTCTAGTCACTGGTAGTAGCCGCGGTATAGGTAAGGCCATTGCCGTTGCAATGGCAGAATCAGGAGCCGATATCATCGGAGTAAGCACGAAGCTGGAAACAGGCAGCCAAGTAGAAGTGGCAGTAACAGCGGCTGGCCGGAAATACTACGCATATCAATGCGATCTCAGTGACCGTAAATCACTGTATGCCTTCATCGAAAAAGTAAAAGCAGATCATGCGCGCATAGACGTACTTGTAAATAATGCCGGGCATATTCTCAGGAAACCAGCTGCGGAACACCCCGATGAATACTGGGATACCATCATCGATATTAACCTGAACTCGCAATTCATCCTGACCCGTGAAATTGGTGGAAGGATGGTTGAGCAAAAGTCAGGGAAAATAATTTTCACTGCTTCGCTCCTTTCCTTCCAGGGTGGAATCAACGTACCTGGTTACGCGGCCAGTAAAGGAGCCGTTTCATCGCTGATCAAAGCATTTGCAAATGAATGGGCCCGTCATGGGGTAAATGTCAACGGTGTTGCTCCGGGATACATTGCAACTGATAATACAGCTCAGTTACGCGCAGATGAGGAACGGAACAAAGCAATCCTCTCCCGTATACCGGCCGATCGGTGGGGAACACCGGAGGACATGGTGGGGGCCTACGTGTTCCTTTCAAGCAGTGCCTCCAGTTATATCAATGGCACTATCCTGACGGTCGATGGAGGATGGATGGGCCGTTAGTAAATACTGACAACAACGCGCTCGGCCCCCGTTTCAAAAATCAAGCGAAACCTTAAGCAGGAGATATCTGGAGATAAGGTGGAACCGGTAGCTGTTGAATGATACAGGGGTGAGCGATTCATATCCGATTGTTTTTTCGTTGAGGACATTGTGCAGCAGTGGACTCAGGGTAAATCTTTTTCCCACCCGGATTACTGCCGTAAGGTCAAGAAGGGCGGCGGTGTTTATTTTGGCAAGCCAGTAATGTGAATAATCAACACTTATTTTCATGGTTGGCCAGGGTTTCCACCTGCCCCGAAGGGAAACAAAGAAGCGGGATAACGTCGCTGTTGGTCCGGAAGCTTCCTGCTTTAATGTATTCGCATAGAAGGTATGATGACCATGAACTTCAAAATTGAGCTTTTTAAAAGATGTACCATAACCGAGCTCGGTGTTTGAAAAGACAAATCTGTTGAGGGTCGACCGCGAGTTTAAAGGAAATGTCTGGGACACATGCGATCC
>SDZZ01000449.1 GCA_004173255.1 Chitinophagaceae bacterium
CGGAATACAGTGCGGCGCGACGGCTTCCGTATTATTTTTTCCTGTTTGTACTTCAGGGTTCGGTAAAGTATAGTGTTGACATGGAAACCATCACGGTTGGGAAACATGAATTAATGTTTTCCGTGCCGAACCAGTTGCAGGCATTTCCTGCCGGGTCACATGGTAAAAACTATTTCAAGCTGGGTTTCGATGATGACTGTCTTTCGCGTTTACCATCAAAGTATCCCTTCCTGCTCAATCACCTGCACCAGCAAAAAATCAGCTTTACCCCTGCGGCGGCTAACCGGCTACGCGGAGTCTTTGGATCCTTGCTGGAGCTCTTGTCGGATGCCGATAGTAATCCTGAACTCATACTCGCATATGTCAATACCCTGTTGACGGAAATCGATTCGGGTTATTCGCAGTCCGAAAAAAGACCTGCCGGTGAAGAGCTTGAAAAATTCCTCGGTTTCAAATTGTTTGTTGAAACAAATCTTTCCCGTCAGCCAGCCATCCCGGAAATTGCCGGACAACTAGCCATGAGTACCGATTCACTGTACCGGATTGTTAAACGATACTCCGGCCGTTCGCCCAAAAAATTTATTACTGACCGGCTGATCCTTGAAGCCAGGCGGCTGGTGCATTCTGGTCACAGTAAATCGGTGAAGGAGCTCGCCTATGAGCTGGGCTTCAGCGATCCTGGTTATTTTTCGCGGTTGTTTAAAAAGGTCACCGGGAAAACCGTAGCCGCAGCCTGTCAGGATTTGTCCCTTTGAACGCGGCTTTTGTCCCCTTTATTCCATCACATTTATGTCAGATTTGTTCCTGATTAAATTTTTAATTATGGACAAACAATCAGGCAAAATTTTAGTTACCGGAGCCACGGGGCTGGTCGGTTCGCGGCTGTTACCGCGTTTGATAGAGGCGGGATATAAGTGTGTGGCCTTAGTACGTGGGAAAGCAGTGCCGGCCGGTGCAATCTCAGTACAAGGCGATCTTTTCGATGCGCAGCAACTGGACAAAGCAGTACAAGGAGTCTCGACGATCATCCATCTCGCGGCCGTGTTTCGTTCACCAGATACGGAGCTGATCTGGAAAAGCAACCTCGAAGGAACACGAAACCTGATCGATGCCGTGAAAAGAAATACACCTGGGGCACGATTCATCCTGGCAAGCACGAGCCATGTATATAATAAAGACAACGACCATCCCGGCCGGGAAGACGATACGCTGGATCCCCAGCTTGCATACCCCGCCAGTAAAGTGGCGGCAGAAAATGAATTGCGTGAAAGTGGATTGACATGGTCCGTGCTGCGGTTTCCATTTGTATATGGTGATGGTGACGGCCATCTGGAAGATCTGCCCAAACATATTACAGCAGCCAACTTTCACCCGGCAATGCGGATGAGCACGATCCATCACCGGGATATTTTCACAGCGGTTTTGATGGCGCTGGATGGAGTTTTGGATGACCGGATAGTCAATATTTCGGACGACGCACCAACAACCATTTTTGAATTATTAAAAATTGTTGGTCATACAATGTCACCATCTTCCGACGCTTTGGCCAATCCGTGGTATTTGCATTCGGACAGTTCCCTGGCGCGCAGCCTGGGCTTTAAGCCAACTATCAGTACTGTACACCAGGCCGTGAGGGAGAAATTGCTTTAGTTATTGATACATATGGTACGCTTCGACAAATTCATTTATACCGCGACCGTTTGCATATTCTTCACGCATGCTGTTACCGGAGCCTGAGCCGTTCAGTCAACCAGTTTGAGCCATAGAAGCAACCCGGCACCTATCTTGTTGTTGTTCCTTTGCATAAACAAACAATATGAACACAATCAACAGGATAAGCCTGGGAAATAACGGACCACAGGTTTCCAAACTCGGACTCGGCTGTATGCGGATGTCCTCCATCTGGGGTAGCACGTGGCCGGATGAAACCGAAAGCATCGCGACCATCCATGCTGCACTGGACAATGGAATCAACTTTCTCAACACAGGTGATTTTTACGGAGCAGGCCATAATGAAATGCTGATTGGAAAGGCCGTGAAAGACAGGAGGGACAAGGCTTTTATCAGCGTCAAGTTCGGTGCAATCTTTTACAATGGTGCCTGGATCGGGATGGATCTTCGTCCAACTTCCATTAAAAACTTTGTGAGCTACTCGCTGGTGCGACTGGGGGTTGATTACATTGACCTGTACCAGCCAAGCCGGATGGATAACTCCGTCCCGCTGGAAGATATCATCGGCACCGTTGCTGACCTGATTAAGGAAGGCAAGGTGCGGCATCTGGGTGTATCGGAAGTGACCCCGGACCAGCTTCGCAAAGCACACAACATTCACCCGGTAACGGCTTTGGAAATCGGGTATTCGCTTGCCGATCGGCAGATCGAGGCAGACCTCCTGCCAACAGCGAAAGAATTAGGCATCGGTGTGGTGGCTTTTGCAAACACTGCGGAAGGTTTACTTTCCGGTAACATGACTGCTCCTTTGCCGGCTGATTCTTACCAGCTTCACTTCTCCCGTTTCCAGGGCGAAAACCTGGTGAAGAACCTCGAGAAAGTGGAAGTATTGAAAGAGATCGCCAGTGCGAAAGGCGTTACGCCCACACAGGCAGCTATTGCCTGGGTCAATGCCCAGGGCGATCATATTATGCCGTTGGTGTCTATGGCCCGCAGGTCACGCCTGCAGGAAAATCTGGCGGCGATGCAGATCAGTTTTACACCCGCAGAATTGGAAACCCTTGATAAAACTTTCGCGCCAGGATCCATATTGGGCGGCACTTACCTGGCCAGGTAACATTAACAGCCTTACAACAGGATGGAACGGCAGGGGTGAACTCGGAAGTTCAGGCACAAACCAGCGCTCCATACTGCACGATCAACCAATGAATACGGAAGCCGGCATACCGGAAATTGTTAAGAACTATCTTTGACCCGTTACATGCAGAATCCAACAGAAATAATCCCCGACGTCCTCTTTTACTCCTATCTAAGTGCCGGCAGAAAGGAGAAGGTAGGCTTTTGGGAGCACAGCACGCTGGTGTTGCAGGTAATGGGTCAATTGATTTTTAAAACAGATCGGGAGCAGCTCACCACGCAGGCTGGCAGTGTGATGCTGATGAGGAAAAACCAGCTGGCGGAACTGACCAAGGTGCCATTGCCCGGGGAAGATTACCAATCGATCGTGATGATCCTGAACGAAGACTTACTTCGACAGATCGCCCTTGAGCAACAGATCCCGACAACCCAGCGGTACATCGGACCCTCCAATATCCTTATTCCCCCAAATGATTTCCTGAAAGGGTTTTTCCAGTCGATCCTGCCATACGTTCAACACCCGGAACAAAAGCAATTAACGGAAACATTGGGCCTGCTGAAGATCAAGGAAGCCGTTCAGTTGTTGTTACATATTGACCCTTCGTTAAAGACTTTCCTGTTTGACTTCTCCGCACCCCACAAGATTGACCTGGAGCGCTTCATGCTCACGAACTATCATTTCAACGTAAGCATAGCGAGGTTCGCACAACTGACGGGCCGGAGCCTGGCTGCATTTAAACGGGATTTCCAGCTGGTGTTTGATGCTCCACCGCGGCAATGGCTGCAGGAGAAACGGCTTGCCGAAGCGCAGCGA
>SDZZ01000055.1 GCA_004173255.1 Chitinophagaceae bacterium
TCGGCCTCAACGGCATCTACAACCGGACCGAATTCTTTAACGGCAAAGTAATCCTCCTGTCAGAACCAGGTAAAGGCTGCATCCTGATTATCCATATTCCGATGGCATAAGATTCGGCGGCCTGCAAGCCAATCTTTAGCAGCCACTACAACCCCGCAGCTGCATGCAGCAGGCATAAAAAACCCGGCACTCTTGCGAACGCCGGGAGGGATAACTACCATTAACCCTTGAACTGCCTTTACGGCCTGTTTCCGCCACCACCACCACGGCGGGGCATTATCGCAGGCTCAATTTCATCTTTCCATTTTTTGAATTCCGCTTCACTCAGCACTGCCTTCAGCTCCTTGTCGCGGGCTTCTGTCAATGGCTGCATTTTCGCCATCATGGTTTCGCGGTCAGGGCGCTCACCACCACTCATCAGTTCCTGGCGAACCTTATCCTGATCCTTGTAATAAGTAGTGAACGCGGCATCAATCTTCGCAAGCTTTGCTGCATCAGGTTTGAAGGCGCTGTCCATTTTCTGGTGCACGGCAGCCACCCGCTCCTCCACTGTACGCCGGGGCATACCACCCTGGGCATTTGCCGAAAGTGCGAATAAAAAAATCGCAATCGTAAAAAGGCTGATCTTATTCATGGTTTTCCGTTTTATTTCTTTTCGTCTGTTTTAGACTTCTGTGGTTTACCCATGCGGCGGAACAACTGCACCACCATCGAATCATAAGCCACGCGCTGCTCCGGACGACAGATCTTCCTCAACTCTGAAAAATGACGGAACGTAAGCAGGTCGAGCGATTTCTGCTGCGATCCGATATTACCGGTAATGTCATCCAGCCTGCCATCACTTACTGCGGTGTCACTGAGGAGCCTGAACAGGCTATCCTTGGTATTGCGCATCCGCTCATACATGGGGCGGATCGTTTCCCGCTGCTGGTCCCGAAGTTGTTTATACCGGTCCAGCTGTTCCTGCGAAAATCCAACCTGCTCTTTCAGCAGCTCCGTGGCGCCCTTACTCTTCATCTCTTCCCCGTCCTGCCGGTAACCAAGAAAATAAACAAGGACGGCAATATTGGTAAGCAGCAGTACGGCGATGATCAGCAGTAAAATTTTGTTGGACGGTTTGTTCATGGCTGCACAAGGTTTTCGTAATCAAAACTGCTGTTGCTCGCCGTGACATATTCATTCTCCGTTACAACCTGCGGAAGCTTCACTGTCTTGACTTCCTTCTGCTCATTCAGCAGCAGCACCATATTCAGCAGCAGGATGCCCATAATACCACTGACTGCTACTGCGGGCCTCGATAAGAATGACCCAACGGAAAACCAGATTGACCGCTGCTGGTGAACCAGCTTTGCACTCAACCGGGAAAAAAACCAGGGGCCGGGATCTGCCCTTTTTATGCCATCCAGGCTCTCCATCACCTCATCAACCCTCCCGGCCTGTAAATCTTTCTTTTCCATAGTTCCTAATTTGACGGTTATTTAAAGAAAACCTTTCTCGTTATTTCTGTTTTTGATAATGTTCGGCCAGTTTTTTCCGCAGGTTGATCCGCGCCCGGTGCATCAGCGACTCGACCGACGAGATACTGGTCTGCATTACCTCGCAAACCTCCTGGTAGCTAAGCGATTCGACCTTATGCAGGGTAAATGCGATCCGCTGGTTTTCGGGTAGTGTGGCGATCGCCCGGAACAGGATGGCGGCATCCTCTTTTTTATCCATCATTACCCCCGGATGGTTAAAATCAGGTACCTGCACCTCTTCCCCACTGTCTTCCCCGAAAATGCTGCTGATAAATGCAAAACGTTTTTTACGTTTTTTCTTCCGCTCGTGATCCAGCGATTTGGTGATGGTAATACGGTAAAGCCAGGTGGAAAATTTGGATTCTCCCTTGAAGGTGCTGACTGACTGGAATACCTGGACAAACACCTCCTGTGCTATGTCCTCGGCATCTTCCTCCTTCTGGACAATACCGAGCGATGTGTTATACACCATCGCCTGCCAGGTATTGACCATATATTTAAACGCTGATTCATCGCCGGCCTTCAGCCTTTCGACCAATAATCTGTCATCCACATTCCCTTGTTTTGCAGGAAGCGATATTACGGAATATTTCGTGGCAGTGCTCAAAAGCGACGTCCTCCCTGGGGAAAGTTTGTATTGCGTTCACGGCCTGGCGTGGCAGATTTGGCAGTCCCGAAATTTTTAAGATTGTACGTAAAGGTCAGCATGAAATAGCGCTGCAGCACCGTGTTGCGTTCATCCCTGATCTCCGTGTTCTCCAGCGTCCGGGTGATACTCTGGTTCTCGCCCAGCAGGTCAAATACCGACAGCTTCAGTTCCGCCCGCCGATTGGCCAGGAATTTTTTACCGGCACCCATATTCCAGAGCCAGAAATTCTGGTTGAATCCATCGGACAACCCGCTGTTTACCTGGTTACTCAGGTCATTCTGCAGGAACCATCCTTTTTTACTCAGCAGGTTAAACTGGAGCGCAGCAACACGCAGCACACTGGTGATTACGCGATCGGGCTGCAGGGTATTATTCGACCGGCTGTACCCCACATTATAGGCAAGGTTGAAGTCTATATACTCGCTGATATTGCTGGCTACACCCACACCACCACTGTAATAATACACATTGGTGATGGTGCTTACATTGTTCGAAAAACCTGGCGTCCTTGAGTAACGGAACTCTGCATTCAGGTTCACATTGGATTTGATAAATGCCACCGGCTGGCCGAAAGCAACCATCGATCGCAGGTTGTAATATCCGTCGAGATTGACCGGCTGGTACAACTGCCCGCCACGTGTCAGTGTGAACTCAGGTGTAAGGATCGAGTCATTGAATGCCGTATAGATCGCATTGGTCACATAGTCGTTGGTCTTCTGCAGGAACACGTTGGCAAACAAACTCTGGCCAAGCTGGGTATTGGTAAATGTATATCGTGCATTGAGCGTATGCGTGTATTGCTGTTTGAGATCCGTGTTACCACGGCTCACCGATAAAGGATTGGAGATATCCAGCACATCCTGCAGCTGGTTGACGGATGGCGCATTTACCCCGGAACGATAAAATACCCGGATACTGCTCCTGGGTGAAATCTTTGTACGCCATTGCAGGTTGGGCAGGAAGTTGGAAAAGTTGCGGCTGATCTTGGATACAAACGGCAACTGCTGGTCACTCTCCAGCGTCGAGTACTGGTAGTTCATACCTACGGCAAATTGTTTATCGCGGTCACCGATACGATACGTCAGCCCGGTGCTCTGTGTATTGTAATCATTGTCGAGGTCGTTAGACTGGCTCGGATTGAAAACAGTATACCCCGTGCCGCCGGCACGATCATAACTATACGTTTCTTTATCGGCCTTGTTCTTCGTAACCGACGGATTGTAATTCAGCTGCAGCTGGCCTTTGCCAACAGGTTCCGTGTAAATGATATTCGCGGAAAGTGTGCGGCCCCTGGTCATGTTATCCGAATACTGGATTACCGAATCATTCTTTGCACTTGCATTGGTCGTATAGGATTCCTGGTAGGTAAAACCATCGCGGTCATTAAAGCTCTGGTTAAAATTGAAAGAGATAGTACGGCCACGTTTGGCAAACTGATGGCGGAACAAAATATTGTTGTTAAAAGAAAATCCTGAATTGACATTGTAACGGTTATTCTCCGCACTGCTCAGGAAGCCATTTTCCAGTTCATAGGCATTTGTCTGGAAAGAACTGCTGCGTGCCTTGTTGCGCTGGAAACTGAAACTCGGCGTAACAATAACCGTATTACTCGAATCAATGCGGTACTCAATCCGTAAGCTTGCCCGATGGTTAAAATTTTCGGTATGTGAAGCAGAATTTTCCTGTCGAACCAGCACCGAATCCGGTTTTACAAAATTGCGCGTGTTGGCATCACGGTTATTGTCAAGCGTACTGTTATTGAAAAAGTAACTGCCAGCAATATCCACTTTCTTACCCCACTTGTCTCCATAGTTTACCCCAATGGAATTGGTCTTGCTGATACCGTTCTGCTGCGGGATCTGGAAATTCCCCTGGCCACCACCACCGGGTCTTCCACCACCCTGTTGCCCGCCACGGCCACTGCCGCTGCTGGTGACGCCGAGCAAATCCTGGGATCCGAAATTCTGCTGGTTGATATTGTTGCTGAGTCCTACAAATGAAATCCTGCGGTCACCTTTGAAAAAGCTCACATTTCCACCGGCCTGGTACCGGTCATCAGTCCCATAACCAGCGAAGAAGCGGCCAAACTGCCCGTTTTTCAAACCGGCCTTGGTAACAATGTTCAGCGACTTCTGCGCATTTCCATCATCCACCCCGGTAAACTGCGCCTGGTCACTCAACCGGTCAAACACCTGGATCTTATCCACGATGTCGGCCGGCAGGTTACGTAAGGCAGCCGAGGCATCATCGCCAAAAAAGTCTTTCCCGTCGATGGTCACCTTCCGTACCTGTTCACCCTGCGCAGTTACCGTTCCATCACGACCCACCGTTATACCGGGTGCTTTTTTCACCAGGTCTTCCACCGTGGCATCAGGATTCACCTTATACTGGCTGGCATTGTACTGGATGGTATCCCCTTTTTGCTGCGTAGGAGGCGTTTTTGCGGCAACGGTAACGCCGGTAAGCTCCGTCGTTGACTTCGGGATAAACAGGGTGCCAAGATCCTGGTCGGGCAGTGAATCACTGGTCGCCACGATCTGCCTGTATTCTTCATATCCGATAAAATATACCGTGATATAGAAGGAATCGACGGGTATAGACGTAAAACGGAACACCCCCATGCTGTCCGCCACTACATTCCGTACGTTGGTCGTATCGCGGATCGACCGCAGGTTCAGCCTGGCGCCGGCTAACGGCCGGCTTTCGGTCAGATCCAGCAATTTACCCTTAATAGATTGGCTTTCAGCCTTTAAACCAAATAACATCATAACCACGACAAGAGAACTCAGGTGCTTCATATTAAACTATAGGGTATAGGACGCCAAAATATCTGCCAACCTTCGATCGCGGAATACCAAGGCTTTGGAAGGGGTTATTTGGCAGAACTCAGTATCTTGCGCTCCTTAATAAATCTTAAGCAGAATATGGAGTATAGTAAACTTGTTGCCGTAACTGGTATGCCCGGCCTGTATGAACTGATCAATAGTAAGAATGATGGGGCTATTGTACGGTCACTGGATGATAACAGTACAAAATTCGCTTCCTCCCGGATCCATAACTTTTCGCACCTGGAAAGTATTGAAGTGTATACCGTGAATGAAAATGTAAACCTCGTGGATGTTTTCCATGCCATGGAAAAAGCGGGCGGAACATTGCCGGATGGTAAGGACAATGCAAAACTGAAAAGCTATTTCGAAACCACTTACCCTGACCTCGATTTCGAGCGCGTATACGCGAGCGACCTGAAAAAGATGGTGAAATGGTTTGAAGTGCTGAAGAAAAATAAGGTGGAGATCAAGCTCAGCGAACTTCCGGAAGAAGAAGAAGGGGAAACAGAAACGGAAGCAGTAGCGGAGAAGGAAGCTCCTGCAAAGAAGGCAGCTAAAAAGAAAGAGGAAGCCCCTGCCGAAGAGGTGAAAGCTCCAAAGAAAGAAGCAAAGGCGAAAGAAGAAGATGAGCCGAAAGCGCCTGCAAAAAAAGCAGCACCTAAAAAAGAAGCAAAGGCAAAAGAGGAAGAACCTAAAGCCCCTGCGAAAAAAGCCGCTGCGAAAAAGAAATAAGAGTTACCCGATTTTTTTATTAAGCTACAAACTTTTACCCCGGTAGGTTTGTAGCTTTTATATTAACAGCAGACTATGAACTACAGTGCCGCGATAAAAAAACTACCGAGGAAGTACCTGCCCGAATCTTTTGAGATCCTCGACTGGCCTACACTTGAGCCATATTTCAAAGAGTTGTCCGCGCGCCCGCTCGATTCAACACAAGCCCTTCACAAGTGGTTGCTCGATGTCAGTGAAGTGGAAGCGGTTGTCAGCGAGGATGCCTGCTGGCGACAGATCAGAATGACCTGCGATACGGAAAATACCCAACTCGAAGAATCATTCAATTTCTTCATGATGGAGATCCAGCCAAAGCTGCAACCTTATTCCGACCTGTTGAACCGTAAACTGGTCGACTCTCCGTTTACAAAGGAACTGGACCAGGATAAATTCTTTACTTACCTGCGCAACGTCCGTAAGAACATTGACCTGTTCCGCGAAGCAAACATTCCCCTCCAGGCAGAAATGAGTGTGGAAGCACAACAGTTCGGGATGATCGCGGGCAAGATGAGTGTGGAAGTAAATGGCAGGGAATATACATTGCAGCAGGCTGCTAAATTCCTGGAGGACCCGGACCGCGGGTTGCGTGAAGAGGTATACCGCAAAATCAATGACCGTCGCCTTGTTGACAAAAACGAACTCAACGACCTGTTCACTTCACTGCTGGTAAAACGGAACCAGGTTGCTGTCAATGCCGGCTTCAACAATTACCGTGATTTCCGCTTTGCTGAACTTGGCCGTTTTGATTACGACAAGGAAGCCTGTTACCAGTTTCACGAGGCGGTCAAACTGCATGTGATGCCATTGGTAAACCAGATTTATGAAATGAAGAAAAAGAAACTCGGCCTCGATACCCTGCGCCCCTGGGATGTGGAAGCAGAGCCGGCCGGCGTACAACCCCTTCGCCCGTTCAGCACCGGGGAAGAGCTGGTGAAAAAAACAATCACCTGTTTTAACGAACTGCGCCCATTCTTTGGCGATTGTTTGCAGAAGATGAAGGAAATGGGGCACCTCGACCTTGAAAGCAGGAAAGGCAAGGCACCGGGCGGATACAACTGTCCGCTTGCTGAAAGCGGCGCACCATTCATCTTTATGAACGCTGCCGGACAGCTGGACGATGTAACGACCATGGTACACGAAGGCGGACACGCGATCCATTCCTTCCTTTCGCACGAATTGGAACTGAACGGCTTTAAGGAATACCCGACCGAAATAGCGGAAGTGGCCAGCATGAGCATGGAACTGTTCAGTATGAACCACTGGCAGGTCTTTTTTGATAACGCCGATGAACTTACCCGCGCAAAGGAACAGCAGCTGGAAAGGGTGATCACCATTTTCCCATGGATCGCTACTATCGATAAATTCCAGCACTGGATTTATGAAAACCCGCAACACACCGAAGAAGAACGCGCAGCTGTATGGGTGAAAATCCTGGATGAGTTTACCTCACCGGTACTGGATTTCGGTGGACTGGACCAATACCGCGACTACTCCTGGCAACGACAGCTCCACCTGTTTGAGGTACCTTTCTATTATATCGAATATGGTATTGCGCAGCTGGGGGCAATCGGTTTGTGGCAACAATACAAACAGGACCCGGACAAGGCGATCGGCAACTATGTCAACGCACTGAGTCTTGGAGGTACGCGTACGCTACCCGAATTGTTCCAGGCAGCCGGTCTTGTTTTTGATTTCTCACCCGCTCATATCAGCGGACTGATGGGATTTGTGAAGGAAGAACTGGATGCACTTTCCGCCTGACCCGGGAAAAATACCATGAAATGGTTATCCCTCAAATTCGGAAATATGACGTCTGGTCGTTATTTTTGGAAGAGAATATATAGACTTTCTATAAACTAGCTACTAATCAGAGCCTTAACCTAAGTCACCGTGTTTCTACACGGGGGCTTTTTTTATGCCCTTCATCAGGTTCCTACGGAATGACAAAACAGCCTTGTCATTGCGAAGCGGACAACGCATCAGGTTCCTCCGGAATGACAAACGTTGTCATCGCGAAGCAAACTCCTCATCAGGTTCCTGCGGAATGACAAACGGCCTTGTCACTTACAATTCACACACACACCTTCGACCACCACTTCAATATGTTTGCTGGAATAACCCTTGGGCAACCTGATATCGGGGGTTACCACATTATCGAGACAGTAAGTATTGTTGCAGCTGTTACATACAAAATGAACATGCTGGTCGTGGTGATGGCCTTCCTCACAATTGTCTTTACACAATGCATACCTCACCGAATTATCGGCTGTAGGAATCGAATGGATAATACCCTTGTCGACAAAAGTCTGGAGGGTACGGTACACCGTTACGCGGTCAAATTTTTCGCCGGCTTTTTTTTCTATGTCACCATGCGCAAGCGCGCCGTTATGATCGATAAATAATTGCAGGATTTTTTCCCTGCTCGCTGTTACGCTGAGCTGGTTCTTTTTCAGTATTTCCCGGATATCCATTTCCATGTCGCTGCCCTCCCTGGTTAGTTAATTAACTTACTGATATCGTCCATCATTTCACGGATCTCCTTTTCCTTCAACCCGTCATAGACGCGTTTTACCTCGCCTTTTTTATTTACCAGGGCCCAGAACTGCGTGTGCAGGAAATCGTCATCAATCGATTTCAGGTTGTTGGCCGGGTCGTCGATAGTATAACTGATGCGGGCCATGTTGTACAGGCTGTCCTTGCGACCAGTCAGGAATACCCACTGCCTGGTGTCGACCTTCATCGAATCGGAATAATGTTTCAGCTGCTGGACAGAATCACGCTCCGGATCACAGGTGTGTGAAAGGATCATGAAGTCCGGCTTTCCCCTGAATTTTTCATACACCTGCCGCATGTTATTATTCATAGTGGGGCAGATTCCCGGGCAGGTGGTAAAAAAATATTCTGCCACATACACCTTGCCGTCTACATCCTTGTTGGTAAACTCTTTACCATCCTGCGTCCTGAAAGCAAAAGGTTTCACAATCGAAATGGTGTCACTCTTTACAATCCAGTCCTTCACCACCAGGAAAAATATCACTACCAGCACCGCGAAAAAACCAATGTAAACCAGACCCTTCTTTGACATGTTTCCTGTTTATTTGACAAAGTTACATTCCGGTGGCTGATTATGACCAACCCGGAAAATATTTTGCAACATCGTTGCTTTTATTGTATTTTTGCTGTCCGCATGAAATTCAGGATCAATTGGGACGCTTTGGGAATTACGGCTTCTGTGGCCTGCGCTATACACTGTGCAGTATTGCCATTGTTTTTTTCTGCGCTGCCATTGTTTGGTATCAACATCATTCACAATGTGGCTTTTGAAGCCGGAATGGTAGCGCTGGCATTCGGCATAGGCGCCTGGTCGCTTTTTCACGGTTACCGCAAACACCATCACCGCCTGCTGCCGATGATCCTGTTTATCCTTGGAATAACATTGCTGGTGATAAAATTGTTTTTCAGCCATTGGGAAACCTGGTTGCTGATCCCGGCGGTTATCTGCATCATATCGGCGCATTTCCTGAACTACCAGGCATGCCGCGTTCACGATCATGGCCATGAGGCGGATTGCGACCACTAGGTGCGGCGGATTGTCTTTCGGCCTGAGCGCGCACAGGTCAGATATGCAGCGAAAACAACTCCACTGAGCCTTCTTTTCCTTTCAGGTCAACCGGTCCGAGGCTTTGCGCCTGGAATCCCTCCAGGTCGATCCGGTCTACAAAATCCTTCGACATCACGAAGCGGTGATTGAGTTCGCTGGTGGCGCTGCGGATGCGCGCAGTAGTATTCATTGCATCGCCGCTCATCGCCAGGTCTTTTTTGATTACCCCTATTTCACCGACCATTACTTTTCCGGTATGCATACCCACGCGGAAATCGGGAGTAATATTGTATTTCTGGCGAAAATGGTGTCCTTCTTTTTGTAACAACTTCCTGGCAGCGATCAAGGCCTGTATGCACGCTTTATTATCCTTATTGTGTTTACCCATTTTCCATGACACCACCACCTCATCACCCACATACTGGTAAATACGGCCATTGTATTCAAGCATTGCAGTGGAAACGTAGTGGATGAAATCGCGGATAAAAAGAAAATACCGCTTGTGACCAAGTTGCTCCGCAATAGGAGTGGAATCCTTCAGGTCAATAAACATGATGATCCGTTCTTCCTCCCTTGGCTGGATATACTTTCCAAAAAAAATCTCCAGGAAAACACCCGGCGAATATTTTTCGTTGATTTCCAGTAACAGCTGGGTGGGAATAATGACCAGGATCCAGAAAAGGATATTATCGACCAGCCAGTTCGTTTCAAACACATGATACCCGATCCTGCGAAGGCTGAGATGCAGTGACAGCGGGTCATTCAGCAGGTACAGCACCTCAAAGATAACAATATTCATGACCGCTATGCCCACGCACAGCACCACCCCTTTCAGCAGGTTGGCAACAAAAAGCGAAATGGTATTAAACCAGCCCTTGAACCGCATCAACACAAAATAGATGAGCAGCGCACTGCATACCCACACCAGTACGAACCGCAGTGCCACGGCTTCGGTTGTGGCGTCGATAAACGGATGGTCTGGATACCGGCCACCGGATGCGATTACCATCAGCCTTAGCAGATCGATGATCGCCCACGCCAGCGAAATCAGGACCACCCATTTTCGCTGGTATCGTTTAAAAACCGGAAGCGTTCGATCTTTCGCCATTGTTAATTATAAAGGTGAGGAAGCTTCGCTGTTGATGACCGTATTGGTCTGCGGATTATGCAGCACGATGGCCAGTATAAACGCCAGTACAGACAGTATAATTCCCACCATGAAAAGATTATATGCTTTCCTGAGTAAGTTGTACTTCCTGCCAAGCACCACTCCAAGTGAATGGATATCCGTAACGAGGTTGCCATACAGGTATTCCGGATCCTGCATCAGGTTGCTCATGGCCCACTTGTATTCATCCAGTGAAGTCCTGAAAAAGTTACCAAAAAACAGCAGGTTGGTTTTCTTGTGCATTACGTCAGTCCGGCTGAAATTACCCACCGTCACCTGCGGACGTGTTGCCAGGATCGCCAGGATGATGGTGGCCACAGAGAAGAACAGGAAAATAAATGTCGGGATAGCCAGGTGACGGTCTACCTCAATCTTACGGATGAGCACCGTCAGGATCACCGAAATGATAATCGCATTAACGCTGATCAGGATATTTGCCTTGCCATCGGCCATGCCACTGAGTTCAAGGTGGTTTTCGGAGGTCAACCTCAACATGGTCTGTATGCCCTTATTGATCAGGCCACGCTTGGTGCTGCTCAGGTTATCTTTACCCGATGGCTGGAACTGCACACCCTGCGGTGCGGCATTCGCAATCTTCTCTTCTACCTTCTCGCGGAGTTTTGCCAGGTTCTTTTCTTTTTTTTGATTCAGCTGCTCCTGGCAGTATGTAGTGTAAAACTTATGCATCTCCAGCAACTGCAGGGTTTGCATGTCCCAGTCTTTCAGCAGCTCCGTTAATCCCCTTCGCTGGTATTCTTTTTTGATCTGTTTATTCGTAACCTTGAATTCACTGGTGCCCAGGTTATAGACATCCGCATCCTTGATGATTTCCTGTAACAGGTTGTGGGGTTGCGTTTCGATCCTGGTGGCGAGTATACATTGTTCCACCGCCTCGGTAAAATCAGATTCCACGGCATGTGATGACATAAATTCTTTCATCAACTCCACGCTTTTAGCTTCGTGCGCATCGGGTGTGGTGTACAGGTGGCCGGTATCATGGAACCAGGCTGCAATCAGCAGGATAGCCTTTTCATTCTGGGGCAACCGGTAATGATCACTTATTTCCATACAATGGGTCACCACACGCTGTGTGTGCTCTATGTTATGGTAAATGAGGTCGGAGGTATCAACCGATTTGAACAACCGGTTTACATGTTCTTCAGCCTGTGTGGTAAGAGTCTGGTGCAGGTTCATATGTATCGTTAAAAGGTGACGTTAAGTTTGGTACCAATAGAGATGTTGAATAATAGTTCGTCCGATTTTGCCAGTCCGGCACTTAAAAACACCATGTTAAATGGTATAAAATACACGCCGCCGCCAAATGCCGGGTGCCATGCCTTGCTGCTTTCCGGGCGGTACCATACCCTGCCCAGGTCGCCAAAGGTGAGCAGGCCCACCTGGCCGGGTAACACCGAATTTTTTATATCAAACATTTTCACCCTGAACTCAAGGCTTCCATAAGCCATGGTGCTTCCCGAATACCGGTTCCTCCGGAAGCCGCGCAGGTCGCGGTTGGAGCCAAAGCTCATTGCCTGGAAGAACTCATAGGTGTTCTCAAAAATATGTCCGGCACCCAGTCGCAACACCGTAACCACCCTTGCCGGATCGCGCAGGCTTGCATACACCACCAGGTCGCTTTCCAGTTTGTTCACGGCCCGGGTATCATTTCCATGGATAGAATGGAGCGATGAAAACTGGGTTCTCCACGAGATCCCGCGTGTGGGGAATAACGGGTTGTTTATATTATTGAGATCGAACAGTATTTTACCACCAATATAGGTTTTTGGCGAAAACACGGATGCCGAATCCAGCCCGAGTGCCTCAGGGGTACTCAGCACATACTTCGTGTTGTCTTTAAACCGGTTCCAGTAATGGAAAACAGTTGGCCCCACACTGATACTGAAAATCCGTGCGACCCTATGCCTTATCAGCACATCAGCATCGAGGTAGTTATACCTTACACGGTAATCATCCCCGTCGAGGCCGTCAGCAATTTTTGTTTTATTGCCAAAACCAAAAAAGAAGTTCAGGCCGGGGTGGGCATATCTGGCGTTCACCAGCACATCGTTCTTGCCGAACACCCTGATAAACTCACCGCTGTATTTCACCGTGTGCGCCCGCTGGCCAAGGGCGAAAAGCCCGGCAAACTTATGTTCGGTCGAAAATGGTTCTTTCCTGAATCCATGGGTACGTATGCTGAAGCCCGTGCCTACAAACACACCATCCACCCCATTGTAACCAAGTGCAAGGGTTGGATAACTGAAATTGGAATATTTATAGTTGTCCAGTTCATAGTTGTTTACGTCCGCATCGGCCGAGAATTTCTTCCTGGTCCTGGGCCCGGTTACCACCCCGGTTTTTTCATTGGTGTTGTCATACAGGTAAGTCCGCACCGATCCGTTCACCACAAAACTATCCTCGCCACGACCGCCAATGATCCGCACTTTCAGTTTGCCTTTTACCTGGTCCTCCACACGGAACATGTCATCGCCACCAAACCCGAACAGCCGCAGTTCTTTGGTGATGGCCGGGTCAAAAAGACGCTGGTACATCAGGAAACTGGTATCGCTGTTGTCTTTATATGCATAAACTTCCAGTTTGGGGTTACCCATATCGTCGGCCGACAAATGGAAAAACTCGTTCTTGTTACTCCCGAGTACGGTTACCGTTTCTGAAATAAACTTATAATATTTTTCGGATTCCTTCCGGATGGTAGCGCGGCGGTTCATCAGTTTGTCCGTGATCACTTCACCATCGATTGCATACACCTCCGCAGGGAACTTCTTCACCGCTTTCACAATGTCGGCACTATCGACATTCCGGTAAAAGGCATTCGTCACACTATCCCAGGTATGCCAGTCAAGCTGGTTCATAAAATACCGGTCAAAATCCTTTGCGGTCGAATTCCATTCATTGATATCATCAAATTCGCGCCGGAAACCTTTCAGTACATCGAACCGGCGGGATGCGGCCTTTACCAGCATACCATTTGACCAGGAAAATGCCTGGTCACGGTCACGGGGTACCGGTATGAAATACTTACCCTTGCCGGTGTCGGTAGGGATCCATCTCCACTGGCCAAAATGCCGGTCCCAGTCGCCCACCAGCATGTCGAGCAAACGCGCGTTCAGCACCTGCGCCTGGTCAACTGTCTGGTCGTTGTCCTCCCGCATTTTGTTGAACAGTTTTTCACTGCTCTTGCTGTCGAGCGATTTTGACAATTCCTTTTTTTCCAGCATGCAGATCTTCGACGCAAAATACGGTCGGTAATAACCCAGGGCAGGGTCATCAGGCACATAAAAGAATTCGGGTCTGGGCGCCATTACTCCAGCGGCGTCGGCCAGGTCGGGAACCGCCAGCGGCGCATAAGGGTGCGAAGCGGAAATGATATCCTGTACAATTGACTGGGCAAAACTTCCGCGCAGGCCTTCGGGTAATGTGAGCTCCGGATCCTTATCGATGGTGCGCAGCACCCATTCAACCCCATCCTTATCTTCCAGTTGCAGGGACTTGGTTTGTTTGCCACCACCAACACCCATAATCTTGAATCCGCCCTTTTCTTTTTTTATGTTGAAGACTTTAAAGTCAACCGGCACCGACCACTCCGCGCGGTAGTTTGACCCGTTCATCAGTCGCTTGAAACCATGTGTAGGCGGGTATTGCAGGCTGGCGGGTGCTGTTGCCCGGTCCTTGTACACGAACACCGCTTCCGTGGTATCTTTCTTTTCAAGCACCGGCAGTTTACTGAATTCCATCAGCCGGGCGGAGTAGGATGGCTGCACCGAATCCAGGTCCGCATCCATTTCATAAAAAGTTGCTTTTGCGGTTTTATGATCGGACACCTCCAGGACCGCAAACCCAAGGTTGCGGGCTGTGTACTTCGTGTCCCTGCCGTCCGATACCCGCTGTGTTTTACACCCACTGCCGGTGATCAGCTGGGCCAGGCTGTCATTCTGGATCCACTGCAGGTTGTGTTCATGCCCATGAACGCGCACCAGGTGCGGATGGGCATCTAATACGCTGTTCAGTTTGGTGATCATGTTCTGGTAAGCCGGGTGGGGGATGTCCTGTGGTGTACCAAACACGCTGCGGGCAATCGGATAAATGGAACCAATTACCGGGAGCGGTATATAAAGGTTTTGCCGCATTTCAGTAAAAGGGAACAGGTGTTGTTTCCAGGTGAAATAGCCGCCGTGCACCCCGTTACTCTTGAACGGGTGATGGCTGGCAAAGATCACCAGCTTGTTCATGTTCTTGCTCAGCAGGTCTTCCAGTTCGCCCAGCACCTGCTCCTGGGTTTTTTGATCACAATCGGATTCGACGCCCGGTTTTTCGAACGGATGCAGCCACCACTGACTGTCAATGATGATCATCACCACATCCTCGCTGATCTTTACCTCCACCGGTCCCGGACATCCGCCTTCAGGATAAAATTTCACATTCTTTTCGCCTGAATAATCAACATACAACTGCTGGCGCTGGATAGCCGCTTCGCCACCCGGACCTGCATTATTCCAATCATGGTTACCTGGTATGATGAGCACCTTTGCGTCTTTGCCATGTGCAATGGTGACCTGCGAGTCAAGCGCAGCCTTCGCTTCATTATATCCTTTATGGTAAACATCCGGCAGGCCGATATCATACAGATTATCACCCAGGAAAATCACGGTCGTTTTCTTGTCAAGCGGCATCTGTCGTTTGATGGCATCGATGACCGCCGACTTCCCTTTTACAAGTGCACCGGCATCGCCTACCAAAATTATCCTGGATTGCACAGTATCTTTCTGGGCGAAGAGTTTGGGGCAGGTGAGCAGTACGGTAATAAGCAGGTAGAACCTCATTTGGTGTTTATTCATTTTTTAAATTCATAAATCAGCAGGCTGGCTGTGCCGACGTCAGCAGCTTCATTGCTGATAACCATTTTCCCTTCATTGTTAAAACATAATCCTTCCGGTTGCTTGAACAATCCCGGATCCAGCGTATAAAAC
>SDZZ01000450.1 GCA_004173255.1 Chitinophagaceae bacterium
ACGGCCGTGCTGGGACTGGGCGATATTGGCCCGGAAGCAAGCAAACCCGTAATGGAGGGCAAGGGCGTACTTTTCAAGATCTTTGCCGACATCGACGTTTTCGACATCGAGATCAATGAAAAAGACCCGGAAAAATTTGTTCAGATAGTAAAAGCCCTTGAACCCACCTTCGGTGGTATCAACCTGGAGGACATCAAGGCACCGGAATGTTTCTTTATTGAACGGGAACTTAAACGCCAGCTGGGTATACCGGTCATGCACGATGACCAGCATGGCACCGCCATCATCAGCTCGGCAGCACTGCTGAACGCACTGGAAATCCAGAAGAAAAAAATTGACCGGGTAAAATTTGTGATCAATGGCGCAGGAGCAGCAGCCATGGCTTGTGTACTGTTGTATGTAGCCCACGGCGCCAAACCGGAAAACTTTGTGATGTTCGACCTGCTGGGCTCGCTTTCGCGCAGCCGGACCGACCTCGACGATTTCAAACTGCCTTTTGCCAATGCAAAGGAAGACCTCACGCTGGACCAGGCGATGAAAGACGCCGATGTATTTGTCGGTCTCAGTGCCGGCAACGTGGTCACTCCAGCCATGGTCAAAAGCATGGCAAAAAACCCGATTGTGTTTGCCATGGCCAATCCTGACCCCGAAATAAGTTATGAAGAAGCCATTGCATCACGCAAGGACATCATCATGGCCACCGGCCGCAGCGATTACCCCAACCAGGTAAACAACGTACTCGGTTTCCCCTATATCTTCCGCGGTGCACTTGACGTGCGTGCCACCTCCATCAATGAGGCCATGAAAATGGCAGCAGTGAAAGCGCTGGCGGAACTCGCCAAATCCGCCGTTCCCGATATTGTAAATCTCGCCTACAACGACAAAACCATCAGCTTCGGCCCTGGCTATATTATCCCCAAACCCCTCGATCCGCGGCTGCTCGCCAGTGTGGCGCCCGCTGTGGCGCGGGCTGCTATGGAAAGCGGGGTAGCAACCCATCCGATCATGGACTGGGATAAATATATTACCGAACTCAACGGGCGACTGGGTCTCGACAACCAGGTGATGCGCGTAATCGGCAACAAAGCCCGGCGGGATCCGCGTCGTATTGTATTTGCCGAAGCCGATAACATTAAAATCCTCAAAGCTGCAAGCATCGTGTTTGATGAAGGAATCGGTTACCCGATCCTGCTGGGAGACGAAACGAAGATCCGCACCATGGCATCCGCCAACGGCATCGAAATCGAAGGCCTGCCCATATTTGATCCGAGGAATGAAAAGACCGACGAAATGCGGCATAAATACTCCGAACTTTTCTTCGAAAAACGGAATAGGAAGGGGTTCAACTCCTACGAGGCCAAAAAAATCATGCGGGACCGCAACTATTTCGGTTGCATGATGGTGGAATGTGGAG
The DNA here is from genome assembly GCA_004173255.1 of Chitinophagaceae bacterium. Lineage (GTDB taxonomy): Bacteria > Bacteroidota > Bacteroidia > Chitinophagales > Chitinophagaceae > JBEVJC01. Next base: position 1,415 of record SDZZ01000450.1, read on the forward strand.
ATGCTGATGCAATGATCTCCGGACTGACGAGAAATTACCCCGATACCATCCGCCCCGCCCTGCACGTCATTGGCACGGAGGAAGGCGTTAAAAAAATAGCGGGAATGTACCTGATGCTGACCAAGAAAGGCCCGCTTTTCCTGGCCGATACCACGGTCAATTTCAATCCCACCGCAGAAGAACTGGCCGAAATCACCCTGCTGACCGCCAAGGCCGTACGTCAGTTTAACCTGATACCCCGAATTGCCATGTTGAGCTATTCGAACTTTGGCAGCAGTAATTCGCCGGAAGCCAGGCTGGTAGCGGATGCCACGGCCATGGTCAAAAAGAAAATGCCGTCCCTGGTAATCGACGGGGAGATCCAGGCCAATATGGCCTTCAACAAGGAACTGCTGAAAGAAAACTATCCTTTTTCCGACCTGGTTGACCGCGACGTAAATACCCTGGTGTTCCCGAACCTTGCCGCGGGCAATATTGCCTACAATATTATGCAGGCACTGGGCGGATCTGACGCAATCGGACCTGTTTTGCTGGGATTGAAAAAACCAGTACACGTTTTGCAGTTGGGTAGCTCGGTCCGCAGTATTGTGAACATGGCCCTGATCGCCGTAGTGGATGCCCAGGCCAAATGCACCAATTCCGGAACGGAGGATGAAGTAAAACGCTCCCCCTGGTGGAAACGGTTTAAAAAGGTAAGCAAGGACATGTAACGACCCGTTTTATTAGTATTTTACAGTATAAACAGTTGAATGAATTTCATAAAGGATATCGGCCGGTACGTCATGATGTTGAAAGGGATGTTTTCCAAACCGGAAAACGGGAAGATGTACTGGAAAGAATTTATGCATCAATGTTCCGATATCGGCATCGGTTCGCTGGGGATTGTAGTGATCATCTCGGTGTTCATCGGTGCGGTATCGACCCTTCAGACCGCCTACCAGCTGGTGAGCCCCCTTATCCCCCTTTCCACCATTGCTCAGATTGTGCGTGACACGGTGATCCTCGAATTTGCCCCCACCCTTACCTGTATTGTACTGGCAGGTGTGGTCGGCAGCAAGATCGCCAGCGAACTGGGTAACATGCGCGTGAGCGAACAGATCGATGCGCTCGAGATCATGGGCATCAATACCAAATCATACCTGGTAGCACCAAAAATACTGGCGGGCCTGCTGATGATCCCCTTCCTGGTGGTACTGTCTATGGCACTGGGTATCTGGGGTGGCCGGCTGGCGGGTGACCTCACCGGCATTATTCCCCACGATGCATTTGATAAAGGTTTGCGGGAAGGGTTCCTGCCTTATAACGTTTTCTTCTCGCTGGCTAAATCCTACACGTTTGCATTTATTATTGCCAGTGTGCCCGCATTTTATGGATACCATGTGCAGGGCGGTGCCCTCGAAATTGGCAAGGCAAGTACCAAGGCCGTGGTGGTCAGTTGCATCCTTTTGTTGTTTGCCGATTATATATTGTCGGCCCTGCTGCTCGGGAAGGGTTAACCCGTTTGTTTCACTGTAAAAGAAATACCATTGATAGAGGTAAAGAACATAAAGAAAAGTTTCGGCGATAAGGTGGTCATCCAGGACGTCAGTTCGGTGATGAAATCCGGCCAGTGCAATCTCATCATCGGTTCCAGCGGTAGCGGGAAAACGGTGTTGCAGAAATGTATGGTCGGACTCTTTGAACCCGACGGCGGACAGATCCTGTACGATGGAAAGGATTTTACCAACATGGAACTGCACGACAAGAAAGAGATCCGTAAGGAAATTGGCATGTTGTTCCAGGGATCAGCGCTGTTCGACAGCCAGACGGTTGAACAGAATGTGAAATTTCCGCTCGACATGTTTACCAAAGACAGCCATAGCACAAAAATGAAACGGGTAAACGAAGTGCTTGAACGGGTCAACCTGGTGGGTTCGAATAAAAAATTCCCGTCAGAATTATCAGGTGGTATGAAAAAACGGGTGGCACTTGCGCGTGCAGTCGTATTGAACCCGAAATACCTGTTCTGCGATGAACCGAATTCGGGTCTTGACCCGCAGACCTCCCTGGTGATCGACAAACTGATCAAGGAACTCACCGATGAATATAATATTACCACCGTTATCAACACGCACGATATGAACAGCGTAATGGAGATCGGTGATTATATACTTTATATGTACCAGGGCGAAAAGGAATGGGAAGGCACCAAC
>SDZZ01000451.1 GCA_004173255.1 Chitinophagaceae bacterium
TGATCCGTTTGCTTATCAACCACCCCTCCGCAAGTATTGCATTTATACATAGCCGCAGTAATGCAGGACAACCCGTGTACACCGTACACCAGGACCTGCTCGGTGAGACCGAACTTACATTCACCGGCGAACTGAACACTGAAATCGATATCCTGTTCCTTTGTCTCGGTCACGGTGAATCCAGGAAATTCCTGGCAGAAAATATATTTCCCGCGACCGTCAAAGTCATCGACCTGGCAAATGATTTCCGTTTAGCGGCCGGCTCCGTTTCGGGTGACCGCAAATTTATCTATGGCCTTCCCGAACTGAACCGCGAAGCGATCAGGACCGCACAGAACATTGCCAACCCTGGTTGTTTTGCTACCTCCATACAGCTGGGTTTATTGCCACTGGCCAAGGAGGGAATACTGAAAGATATTTATACCACGGGCATCACGGGTTCCACCGGTGCCGGACAGTCACTTTCTTCTTCGTCCCATTTCAGCTGGCGGGCAAATAATATCCAGGCTTATAAAACCCTCACCCACCAGCACCTGGCCGAGATCGGCGAATCGCTGCTGCAACTCGAACCGGATGGTGAAATAGACCTGGCCTTTGTTCCATGGCGGGGCGACTTCACCCGGGGAATCTTTATCAGTTCCACCATCGCCACCGACCTCAGCGTTGAAGAGATCTATGTCCTGTTCCGGGATTATTATGCCTCACACCCATTTGTGGCGGTGAGCAGGGAGCCCATTTTCCTTAAACAGGTGGTTAACACAAACAAGGTGGTGATCCAGCTCGAAAAAGCGGGTAATAAACTGGTGGTCCACTCGGCGCTTGACAATTTATTGAAAGGTGCCAGCGGACAGGCCGTGCAGAACATGAACCTGATGTCGGGGCTCGACGAAACCACCGGCCTCCGCCTGAAAGCGAACTATTTTTAAACGGGCCGGCAACGTTTGCCATGCCCCACTTGCCATACGATTGATATAAAACTGAATTCCAAACCAACGCGAACCGGAATGAAGCCCCGCTTCATTGCTCGCATCAAACTTCCGTTATGAACCTGTTCGATGTCTATCCGCTGCAAGATGTAACCATTGTAAAAGCCAAGGGGTCCTATGTATGGGACGACAAAGGCGAACAATACCTCGACCTGTACGGCGGCCACGCCGTTATCAGCATCGGTCATACGCATCCGCACTGGGTAAAACGCATTGAAGAACAGCTGGAAAAAATTGCCTTTTATTCCAACTCGGTTAAGATGCCGATCCAGCAGGAACTTGCCCGTAAACTTGGGAAGGTATCGGGTAAGGAAGACTATCACCTGTTCCTTTGTAACAGCGGGGCCGAGGCCAACGAAAACGCACTGAAACTTGCCTCTTTCCATAATGGCCGTAAAAAAATAATTGCCTTCTCCAAAGCATTCCATGGCCGTACCTCACTGGCAGTTGCCGCCACCGATAATAAAGCGTACACCGCACCGGTGAACGAAACAGACAATGTGATCTTCCTGCCATTCAATGATGAAGAGGCACTGGAAACAGCCTTCGGTAAACACGGCAATGAAATTTCTTCTGTTATCATCGAAGGCATCCAGGGAGTAGGTGGTATCAATGTGGCCAGCGAATCATTCCTGAAACTCATCCGCGCATTGTGTGATAAACATGGCGCTATCTATATTGCCGACTCCGTGCAATGCGGGTTTGGCCGTACGGGTAAATTTTTCAGCCATGATTTCGCCGGTGTCAATGCCGATATTTATACCATGGCAAAAGGCATGGGTAACGGATTCCCGGTGGCCGGAATGGTCATTGCACCCAAACTACACGCAAAGTATTTCCAGCTGGGAACCACGTTTGGCGGTAATCCCCTTGCCTGCGCCGCATCACTCGCCGTACTCGAAACCATCGAGGAGGAAAAGCTGATGGGTAACGCCGTCATGATCGGTAAATACCTGAAAGATGAACTGGCAAAAATTCCCGGTATCAAAAATGTACGCGGGCGTGGTCTCATGATCGGGTTCGATGTAAGTGATAAACTGAAAGACCTGAAAAAGAATCTCCTGTTCGAACAAAAGATTTTTACCGGGGAAGCAAAACCAAATGTGATCAGGTTGCTGCCATCCCTGGCACTCAAAAAACGCGATGCGGAATCACTGATCGACGCCATTCGCGAAGAGGTGGCCAAACTGGAAGAGGCACCAGCCAATACAGAACAGGCTTAATCAGCAGGAGAAGACAACAAGGCAAACACGCTTAATACCTAAATCGGAATATATTGAAACAGTTTATTTCTGTTAACGATGTGGACAGTATCGATGCACTGGTTAAACAGGCGCGGGAATACAAAGCCTCGCCCTTACTGGATAAAACACTCGGTGCAGGCAAACGCATAGGATGCCTGTTTCTTAACCCGAGTATGCGTACGCGCCTGAGTACCCAGATAGCCGCTCAGAACCTGGGCATGGAAGCCATTGTATTTAATATCGGCAGCGAAGGCTGGGCACTGGAATTTGAAGAAGAAGCGATCATGAGCGGCTCCACCGTGGAACATGTAAAAGACGCCGCACCCATTTTTGGCAAATATTTCGACATCCTCGCCATCCGTACCTTCCCTTCCTTAAAAAACAGGGAAGACGATTACAGTGAACTTTATATCAAACAGTTTATAAAATATGCGGGGATACCCGTGGTGAGCCTCGAAAGTTCTACCCTGCATCCTCTGCAGTCACTGACAGATATCATCACCATTGAAGAAAACATGCCATCGGACCGCAAGCCAAAGATCGTCCTCAGCTGGGCACCGCATGTGAAGCCGTTGCCGCAATGCGTGGCCAACAGTTTTTCCCAATGGATCAACGCCTGGGGTAAGGCCGATTTTGTAATCACCCATCCGGAAGACTATGAACTGAGTGAGGAATTTACCGGCGGCGCTGCCATTACACATAACCAGGATGAGGCGCTGAAGGATGCCGATTTTGTTTATGTGAAGAACTGGAGCACCTACAAGGATTACGGGAAAATTTACGAGAGCGATCCCAAATGGATGCTGACCAATAAAAAACTGGAATTGACCAACAACGCTAAAGTGATGCATTGCCTTCCTGTTCGACGCAATGTGGAACTGAGCGATGAAGTACTCGACGGGCCCAACAGCCTGGTTACTTCCGAAGCCTCCAACCGCGTATGGGCCGCGCAGTCGGTGTTGTCACGGATATTGAAGACGAATGGATAAATTATACATCATAAAAATCGGTGGTAACATTATCGATCATGAATCGAAGCTGGACCACTTCCTGTCGGACTTTTCTTCCGTCCAGGGAAAAAAAATCCTGGTTCATGGCGGGGGCAAACTGGCCACGCGGCTGGCGGAACAGATGGGTGTGCAGCAACAGCTGGTGGACGGCCGGCGCATCACCGACGCAGAGACGCTGAAGATTGTGACCATGGTTTACGCGGGGCAGATTAACAAGAATATTGTGGCATCGCTGCAGGCGAAAAACTGCAATGCGCTTGGTCTCACCGGTGCCGATGGTGACCTGATCCTCGCACATAAACGCCAGCATCCGGTGATGGATTATGGTTATGTGGGGGATGTGGACC
>SDZZ01000056.1 GCA_004173255.1 Chitinophagaceae bacterium
CACTTTAGTGCCCATCCACTGTTCAAAAATTTCCGGATCCACATAGGCTTTGAAAAGCAGGTCCACCGGCAGGTCAAACGCGCGGGTAACCAGCAGGTCCTGCTTTCCGTTTTCCGCATCAATCTTTGTTTTCCTTTCCATCGTTATTTCTTTTGTTTATAGTTTTTCATAATGGCTTCGAGTTTGTTGAAACGATCATCCCACATTTTACGGAACGGCTCCAGGAAATCGGCTACGTCTTTCATTTTTTTCGGGTTCAGGTAATAATGTACCTCCCGCCCATCCTGCACCTGCTTCAGCAGTTCGCATTCAGTCAGGATTGCCAGGTGCCTGGATACAGTAGGACGGGCCGTATCAAAATTGGCGGCGATTGCGCCCGCAGTCATCGACTGCGTGGCTACCAGTGTCAGGATGGCCCGTCGGGTCGGATCGGCTATTGCCTGGAAAACATCCCTGCGTAAATTCATGTGTAGCTATTTGACTACAAATATATATGTAGTTATGTGGCTACGCAAATTTTTTTAATGAATTCCGATAACTTAGCAATCCATGAAAGCAAGCCTGCCCATTGCCCTGTTATTGTTCGTCCTTGTAGCCTTTACACCGCGTGCCCGGACGTGGACAGCTATTGGCGACTCCATCACTTACCTCAATGAACATCCGGATGAAACGGGTAACCGGATCACGAAGGGTTATATGACCCGGGTGGCAGAGGCAATGCCTGGCCTCACCTATATAAACCAGGGGCATAATGGATGGTCGGCTGTGGCAATTGCCAGAGAGATCGAACGGCTGGGAATCGTCAAGTCCGATATCTATACTATTTTTCTCGGTACCAATGACTGGTGGCAGGGGTTGCCACTGGGAAGCCTGGCTGACTACAAGGCCAACACGGGTGCCGCCACCACGTGCGGCGCTTTCCGCATCATCATCAATAAAATAAAATCACTGAATCCAAAAGCGAAGGTCATCCTGGTTACACCCTTGCAACGGGGCGATTTTGTATACATCGCCGATGCATTGAACAATGCCTACGGTTCTTACCGACCCAAAAATGGCCAGGAACTGGAAGCATTCGCTGATGCTATCAAACAGATTGGTGAGTATGCACACCTGCAGGTAGTGGACCTGTACCATGACAGCGGCATCAATCTCCGGAATGTAGTGAAGTTCAAGTGGCTCAAAGATCCGTCCACCGGCACTTACAGCAAAATATCCTATCCAGACTATATTGGTAAACCATTTGATGCCGGTAAGGATGAATATCCCTATCCAACCGAAGCCATTGATTATACCTACGATGGATTGCACCCGTCCGACAAGGGATATGAGGTCATTGCCGGTAAACTCATTCCATTGTTCTGACCTGGCAGTAAATCATTGAACCCGCAGATCCCGTCATCCGCCATCATCAGGCCGATCTTGCCTGGGAGTTCACCTACGCCAAGCACCGCCCAGATAATCAGCAGTGCCAGCAGGAACCGGATATAGGGATGGATCGACAATCCCGTCCACCTGCGAACCAGCTTCAGGATGGGTGGGAAATAAACAAATGCAAGTGCCACAACGGCCAGGCCGAACACCGGATCATTACCCCAGAAACAATTGATAAGTCCGGCGGCAAGAACGGCCAGTCCAAAGATCCAGCTGATAATGGCCGACAGGAGTAAAACGATTTTAGCGGAGCGTCCGGATGGAGCGGTAAGTGTGTTGTGGACTGGCATACTGGTAGTTTTGATAAGGTTAAAAAGTACTTTGAACTACAAAGTTAGGCCGGATTTCCCACATTTCAAAATGGCGCACGGTTCTACTTCAACCCGTCAATCATGGCAGCGGATTTTTTTTCAAGATCCAGCACGGCTACCTTCAAGGCAGAGCCAAGCCGGGTGCTTCCCTTTTTAACAGGCAGCTCACCGATAGAAGTCAGCGCCCCGCTATACCATCCGCTCCAGCTGGCAAGGATACGTTTTTCTGAACCCACCGGCTTCCCGTCAGCAATTGCCTGTTTACTCAACGCTGTTTCAGCGGCCATCCGTTTGTCGGCCGCAGCCTTTACTATTTTCACCAGCTCCAATGCCGCGGTTTCATCAGCAGTGGTGAGGAACAGCCCGGTCGAAAGGGCCGACACGCCCACATTCTTCATCGTTTCGGCCGACACCTTGTCAAGACGGTCGTTATCGGTATGGTAAAACACATCGGTGAAATGCCAGAGTAACAACCCGGGAATTTTATTCTGCAGGAAGGGTGTGTGATCACTGCCACCCTCGAATGGATTTGTATTGACCACCCATCCTGCATAAGCTCCCTGCTTTTTGCAGATGGACAAAATGAGATCATTATAATAATGGGGAAAGAGATCTTTCTCCGTTACCTGTCCCGCTCCCCATTCGGTATGTCTATCTTCCCCGCGCGTCCACAACGCAGACGGATCGGGCATCTTCTCAATCAGGAAGGTGCCCCCTGTTTTTTTAGTATCCTCCCCGACCATATCGAGACTCATGCCCCACACAATTCCTTTTGCCCGAGCGGTGTCTTCCTTGATATACCGGGCAGTGGCACTGATTTCCGTTCCCCATAAAAAGGTAAGGGTCCGTTGGGGACTTACCCTGCCCGATTTTACCAGCTCTGCAGTAAGCCTGGCCATTTCCGCCAGCGTACCAACGCCGGTGGCATTATCGTTGGCACCAGGTTCCTGCACATGCGCACTGTATACGAGCCGCTGACCGGGCGCGGCAAGGCCGCGCACATTGGCAACAAGTGTCAGTTCCGGTGCTTCGTATGATTTTGTACTGATAAACACCTTCAACACGGTCTTTCCCCTGATGCAGGATGCTTTCAGCTTCTCTTTCGCTGCAAACGACAACAGCAATGACCACTCTTTACCCTGGCTCCGCATACTGCTGAACTGGATCGAATTCGTGTATTTTTCAGGCTGCGTATATGCCGGCATCGAATAGGATAAAACACCAATGGCGCCGGCTTTTACAGCAGCTGACATAAATGCCCCGGCATACGTTTCACTGAAAACAATTTTTCCTTTCAGGTCTTTTTGTGAAATGGTTTTCAATGAATCGGCGGGAAAGTATATCACTTCTGCGCTTACTCCTCCGGATGGGGTGGAGGGACAGTTGATGGGAATCATGTTCCTGTTGGTACTGAACCGGATAAATGGTTCTGCTTCCCCATCAATAGTTACACCTGCGTCAACCGGTTCCCAGGTGGGCTGTTTGAGCGCACGCGATTCGAGACGATACGTCAATGGCCCTTCATCTTCTGCCGATTTCTGTAACACAAACCCGGCGTTTTTCAGGATTTTTTCCACGTAATAAATACTCTCGTCAAATCCCTTATTACCCGGTACCCTCCAGCGGGATTCCACATAAGCAGTGGTTGACAAGGCGTTCTTTTCTTGGAAGCCCTTACGCGTAAGGTCGAGGTATTTATCAGCCAGCGATTGTGAATACAAACCCATTCCTATCCATTGCACCAAAAACAGCAGCAGTATCCTTTGCATATTTATTTTGTTGATCATGTGATGCACAATTTAATGGATTTGGGTCAGCGGCAGCTACCGCCCGGCAAACAGTGCCAGATCCTTCATAGAAACGGCCTGAAACATTCGGAGAACTGAAAATCTTTTTCGATCTTGCCAGCGATGAAGAAGAAAATTTCAATTCTCGTTCTATGCCATGCACTTTTTACGCTGGTGCAGGTGTTCCTGATCTCCAAAATTTCCTTTATTGGCAAAATCGGGATTGCCCTGATGTATAAAGAATACAAGTTCCTTCGTTCATTCCCTAAAACATATTTCCTGCTGTTCGGCGTGCAGTTGCTGGTGGTTGGTATACTGACCTACACCCACCGGAAGCAACCCAGGAAAAACCATTTGATCGCCTGCGCTGTAATTTTTGCGCTTGCAGTACTTGGGCTTTGGTATACCTATAATGATTTCGTACATAACTATTCTCATCGCCTTCTTAAAGAACGGTTTCATCTTGGCTTCTACCTGTTCTGGCTGGGTATGATGGCCAGTTGTATTTTCTTTGCCATTTTACCAGGGCAGAAAGCAGTGGCACTGGTGGAAGCACCATACAACGAAACTGTTCCATCACCACCCTCGGCCACCTTTCCCCGTTCGGATAAGCCCGATATCAAATAGTAGTTACACGTAAAGCAGCACACATATAAAATGATTTTTTCAGGTGTTTGCTTATTCACCAACGTTGATAACTAAATCAGGCGATGGTAAGCCTTGCCGAAGCTTTTATGATTGCCGATGTCGTAACATTGTAACTGCATAAACTCTTAGCTTAATCCAATCATAAAATCATCCGATGAAGTCACTGCTCGCCAGTATCCTTTTCCTTTTATCATTTTTGCAGACAAGGTCACAGGTTATCACCCCATTCAGCATCCGGTACCAGGCTACCCAGAAAGGGGGCATACGGTATGTTTCCAACACTGCCGTAACCTGCGCTGCAGGTGGCACCTGCGCCACTTCCCAGGCCCAGGTCCCTCCGGCCGGTACCGCACAGAACAATAATTTCAATGACGCCTACGTGGATATCGATTCCGATGCCAGCACATTCATGTCATCATCCGACAGCCTCGCGTTGCCGGGCTGTACCGAAATTTCCTGGGCAGGGCTTTACTGGGGAGGGGACATTACCAGCGCTTCACCGAATTATGCCACCAGGAGCCAGGTAAAAATAAAAGTGAATTCAGGAGCTTACGTCGATCTTACGGCCGACCAGATCCAGCTTAATTCGGTTGGATATACCACTTACCATTGTTTCAAAGATGTGACCAGTATTGCAAAAGCTGCGGGTGCCAATGCGAGATACACCATCGCCAATGCGGTGGCAACTGTAGGGGCCACCAACAAGTTTGGCGGATGGACCATTGTGATCGTTTATAAAAACGACCTGCAGCCAATGCGCAACCTGACCGTTTTTAACGGACTTACTGTTGTCAGTGCCAGCGCAAGCAACACCACCGTTCCGATCTCCGGGTTCCTTACCCCACTTTCCGGCCCGGTATCATTTGAACTGGGGTCCGTTACGTATGACGGAGACCGGAGCCAGACAGGCGACGCATTCAGTTTCAACGGTGCGGGCACCAACGTCAACATCACCGATGCGGTAAATCCGGCCAATGATGTGTTCAACAGTACGCTCTCCTACAATGGCGTGCAGAAAACCGCGCCGTTTGTAAATCCGGCCTACCCAAACACGCTCGGTTATGATGCGGATATTTTTACTCCAAACAACTCCACAAAAAATTATATTGGCAACAGTTCCACCAGCGCCAACATTGTATTAAGCACGGGAGGTGAAACTTACCTCACGCAGGTGGTAACACTGGCGATAGATGTGTACGAGCCCGACCTCCGGTCTTCGGTCAGGGTTTCAGATATCAATGGTGGCCTTGTTGAACCCGGCGACATCCTTGAATACACCGTAACCGGTAAGAACATTGGCTCCGATCCTTCCGTAAATACGTATATAGTAGATACCCTTGAAGGCAATGCTGCTTATGTGCCAGGTTCGTTGCGGATTGTAACCGGTCCGAATGCGGGCACCAAAACAGATGCGGCGAGCGATGACCAGGCTGAATATTTTGCAGCCAGCCGCACCATCCGGGTCAGGATCGGTACCGGTGCGAACGGCATCAGCGGAGGCCAGGTCAACAACTCCCCATCGGGTACCGACAGTACGGTATTTGTTTTCCGGGTCAGCGCAACTACTGACTGTGTAGTGCTGGCTTGTGATAATGTGATCGACAACCGATCCTATATTTATGGCACCGGCAATGTTTCAGGCACCACCTTCAACAATGCCAGCAACCCTGATATTTTTGATGGCAACGGTTGCCCGGTTCCCGGTTCCACGCCAACACCAATCAATGCCGTCATCTGCGCTGCCCCGGTTGCGGGGAACAACGGTCCGCTGTGTCCCGGCACTCCACTGAACCTCACCGCGTCGGCCTCATCGAACGTGACTTATTCATGGGCGGGGCCTTCCAGCTTTACCTCAACCGTCAACAACCCAACCATCAATAATGTCACTTCTGCGAATGCAGGAAGTTATACCGTGAGTGTACGTGTACCCGGCAGTGCCTGCCTGCTGTCGGTCAGTACAACGGTTACGGTAACCACCCCGCCCAACACCGGTCAGCTGGCAGGTACCGCAGGCGGAGGGGCCGCATCACAAACCAAAAACGTTTCCCTTGCAGGGGGGCTTTATACCGATCCGTCATGTGATGTGATCAGCCGGACCGTGGCCAGCGGGGCAGCGCCTGTAAGCGGGTCAGTCAATTCAAAAGTGTGGGTCGAAACAACGGTGCCAGCATTCGCCGGCTTGCCTTTTGTGTCACGTCACTACGATATCGCGCCTGCCGCCAGTCCGTCCACATCAACTGGTACGGTTACGCTTTACTTCCTGCAGAGTGAGTTCAACGCATTCAACGCAGCTGCAGGCAGTACCTTAAAAATGCCAACTGGTCCGGCCGATGCGGCCGGTATTGCCAACATCCGCGTAGGTCAGTTCCAGGGTACGTCCACCGGGAATACCGGGCTGCCTGGTTCGTATCCCGCAGGCGGCACGGTGATCAATCCGCCCGATGCGAATATTGTATGGAACGCCAGTATCGGACGCTGGGAAATTACATTCCCCGTTGTCGGCTTTGGCGGGTTCATTTTACAAACAAGCCCCTTTGTATTACCAGTTAACCTGGTCTATTTTACCGGCGAAAAACAGGGCACCGACATCCTGTTGAAATGGCAAACTGCAGGGGAACAGAACTCAGCCGTTTTTGAAATTGAACACAGTACCAATGGCGTTTCGTTTAACAAAATTGGTGAAGTAACGGCAGCAGGAAATAGCACACAACAGGTCAACTACCTGTATACCCATTATTCCGTACCAGCCGCCGTGAATTATTACCGTCTCAAACAGGTGGACACCGATGGTAAATTCATTTACAGCAGCATGGTTGCAGTTGCCGTCAGTCTGCCCGATGCATTTAAAATACTGGTGAACCCGGTTATCGGCGGCAGGTTGCAACTCGCCTCCGGCCGGGCAGGAGTGGCGGTAGTCACTACATTAACCGGGCAGGTGGTAAAACAGCAACGTGTCATCCAGGGTATCCAGGAAATTGCGGTACAGGACCTGAAACCCGGGGTATACCTGATTCGCATAGGATCGGGAACGAAGAAATTTATTATTAAGTAAAGTGCCTCAGTCCACTTTCTTCATTTCCTTCCATTCCTGATCCTGGAACACAGAAGATGGGTCGAAGGTGGAATTATTGGTCATGATAAAGCCCGATCCGTCACCACGGCTCCATGCATGGTCGTACCCCGAACTGAGTTCGATTTTGCCACTGGCGTCCTGGTAATTTTCAACACCCCGGATTGTTTTGATAAATTCGGAATGGATGCGGTCCTGCGATTGTTGCTTTTGTTCCCAGTTGTACATCTGCACATCCATATCCGCCAGTCGTTCATTACCGCGCCGGATGGCTTCTTCACCAATCCTGCGGGTCTGTTCGTCCATCATACGGATGCGGCCGATATGGGCGACCTGTTTTTTCTCACGTACATCTTTCCAGAAACTGTTGACCGCATCACGCCAGGACGGGTTGGTGCGGAAGCCCGACATCATCACACTTAACATCTTATCGGCCTGCTGCCCCTGTCCCTTCGGAAAACGAAACAGGATCCGTTGCTGGGCCTGGCTGGTATAACTTTTATCATAGCTGCCATTGTATACATTGGGGATGGTCGTTTCAATATTGCTCATGCCGCAAAGCACAATTCCTTCCGTGTTATCATTGAAGTCGAGACTGGCCGTTACGGCCGTCTGCCTGAACTGCACATCCGCAGCACCATAGCTCATGAGTTCGCGGCGGGTTTTGTCATTGGTCAACGCCATTTCATCTGCTACCGGTTGGTTCGATTTCAGGTCGCGGATGGTTGCGCCGCCAAGTTCCTGCGACACAAAATCCCCGCGCAGGTATTCCTCCGCCGTCATCGGCTGTCCAAAATCACAATAGGCAGAGGGTGAGGCTGTCTGTTGCTGCATGTCGCGCAGCTGTTCATTGCTGGTCCATCCCCACAGTTTCATCGGGAAAAATTCAATACTGTATTTGCCATCGGCCGATGTTGCTTTGATATGCTGGTTGGTGCCATCACAGCCACTCCCGGGGCCATTCCAGATGATTTCGCTTTCTACGTTCCACCCTTTGGGCAACAGCATACTGTAAGCTTCCGCTCCATCTGCAAACCCTTTGGTATCAAGGATTCGTACCCGCTCAAAAAGGAGGTAGTCGACCCCCTCTGTAAAGTTGCCCTTGTTGCTGACCCCCGTGGCGGGGTCACGGTCATCCTGTACACCGGCCAGACCGGTTCCGGAATCGGCATTGTTACAGGCAAGGAAAAAAACCAGGGATGCGAGAAGGATGGACAGGATAAACTGCTTCATGTTTGTTGGTTGTATACCTTCCATCGGAACAACGGGCGTTTGTCATCAGGCATCAACCGGGGTAATGTTTTTAGTTTTTAATCTTTTGACGAGCCATGGAAGGAACAGGCCCTGGCCAATCAGCGTGAACAACACCACGGCCACCGAGATAAAGATGATATCGTTCCTGAATGGGAATGGTTCACCATCCTCCAGTGTTTTGGGCAAACCGATGGCAATGGCAAGTGAAACAATCCCACGCATACCCGACCATGCAATGATGATACTTGTTTCCACATCCAGCAATTCCTCTTCCCTGATCCTTACTTTCCGGGTGCTGGTAAAGGCTTTCTGCAACCGTACACGCTGCAGGTAAATCCTGGCCATCCTTACCAGCAGCGCCACCACCGTAATCAGGAACGCATAGCAGAGGTAGGGCAGCACCTGGTGTTTACCGATACTGGAAAGTACCATCGGGAATTGTAATCCGATCAGGATAAAGATGAGACCGTTCAGCAGGAAGATGATAATTTCCCAGATATTCCGTGACTGCTGTTTGAATTGTTCGGGAAAAACCCGGGCACTGAACTGCGAAATCACCAGTCCCAGCATCACTACCGCTATCACACCTGACACATGTAGTTCCTCCGCCATCCGGTAGGTTACAAACGGCATCAGCAACATAAAGCTGATGGCTACCATTGAATTCTTCCCGACGCGCTTGAGGATAAAACCAAGCAGTTTTCCCAGGGCCATTCCAATGAGCGCCCCGCCTGCCATCAAGCCAAGGAACTGCAGGCCCGCCCGCCACCACACAAAAGTGGCACCGGTTACTGCAGCCACGGCAAACCGGTAGGCTACCAGTGCCGACGCATCGTTGATCAGGCTTTCGCCTTCCAGTATGGTCACGGTTTTATGTGAAAGACCCAGCCCCTTGGTGATTCCGATGGCCGCTACTGCATCGGTGGCAGACAGGATCGATCCCAATACAAATGACAAGGGCCAGGTCATGCCGGGTATGCAGTAATGTGCAAAGACGGCGATACAGGTCGTGGTCAGGAATACCAGCCCGATCGCCAGCGCACTGATCGTATTCATCTGCGCCCTGAATGTCTGGAAAGAAATATTGAATGCTGCATCGTACAGTAAGGGTGGCAGGAATAACAGGAAGATGATTTCGGGATTGATTTCGAAGCTGGGTATTTCGGGAATGAAACCCACTGCAATACCTGCCGTGATCAGCAGTACGGGGTACGGCAGGCGGATTTTATCAGCAATGGCCGATAATCCGATCATGACAGCAAGGATGAAAATGACGATACTATAATTCTCCATGCAGGTTCTTTGTTAAATACCGGACGTTTCAAATGCTGCAGTTGTTCAATACCGGACGTTTCAAATGCTGCAGTCGCCCTGTACCTTAGGTCATTGATCCACTCTGGCCGGGCTGCTGGTAAACTGGTTCCGGCAAAAATGCGGTTTTTTTTGCCATTAAAAATTCAATTTGCTTTATTCGTCGGTGAGCTTCCCGAACCGCGCAATTGTTTGGTTGGTGTTTCGTGTAAATACTGACAGCACGGCGAGATGGGTTACCAAAAAAAAGCTGCTGGTCAAAAGGCCGGCAGCTTGTGTGGTAGTTATCCTTTGATTGGGAAAGGCAGTTTATTCGCGCGCAATATTCAGGCATGGCTCCAATACCAGTTACCAGGTGCTAAAGCGGCAGCACTGTTATTGCCGGATCGTTTCTGTGATTGCATCCAGCAATCCACCCCGGTAAATATCGGCACCAAGTTCCCAGAACATGATACCACCAAGTCCCTTACTGATAACATAGTTTGTTTTTTCACCCATGGAACGCCGGTCATCGTAAGTGGCAAACAGTTTTTGTTTTTTATTGTACGAATAGGGGGCTTTGGCAGTATCGTCCCAGAATGATTCATATCCGGAACCAGGCCCCAGCCGTTTGGCAAACTCCGAATAATTAAATGCGTTTTTGAATTTACCCGGCTGGTACAGCCCATTGTCTTTAGCCGGCACTTTTTCCCAGACCCGCGCATAGAAGGCGGCACCGATGATGATCTTTTTAGGGTCTACCCCTATTTTTAACAGGTAACCCACGGCGTTGTCTGTCGATTCCTTTTGTTTGGGGGTGGAATACAATGCAGTGTGGTGGCCGGTTTCAACAGAATATCCATTGATGATATCATAACTCATCAGGTTTACATAGTTGACTTCGGGCATTACTTTCGCCCAGTCGACCGATCCGGTAAGATAGGTGTCGAACCCGCCTGCGGCAAAACTGAGTTCGTGTTTGGTGCCCAGCGCAATCCGCAACTTGCGAACGAGGTCGGTGAAGTTATCGCGGTCGGCCGGTCCGGCCTGGTGTACCGGGTTTTTATCAACATCATTATCAAGCCGGATGGTGGGGTACTCCCAGTCCAGGTCAATCCCGTCGGTGTGGAAATAATCATTCAGCTTTTTAAATTCCGTGGCAAATTCCTGTCGTCCCTCATCGGTTGAAAAGGCAAACGAACAGGTTTCGCAACCACCCCATCCGCCCAGCGAAAGGATTACTTTCAAGTTTGGGTTTTTGGATTTCAGGCTCACCATCTTCCGGATCATGACCGTGTCTTTTGCCTGGTCCAGCCGGTACCTGTTACCGTTCAGGTGGCCGAAACAGAAAATCAGGTGTGTCAGTTTGTTTACATCAATGCTGTCGAGTTGTTCAACACGACCTGCGAAATATGCAATGACCCTCGGGTCGGTTTCCTTCTGGCCATGTGCGCAGACTGATGAAATCATAGCCAGCGCAAACAGGCACGTATAGATGGATGTTCTCATATTCAGTAGTGTATCCGGTGGCGCATTTGTAATGTCCGGTAGTTGTTTGCCCAACACAGTTTACCGGCAGGTTGCTGGTAACTGGACGGCTCTTGTGACCATCCTCGTTGCCCGGTGGTAAAGTAATTATTTTTCAACATATTCGGCAGAAGTTCACCGGCCCCCGGTTATTAGTTGCTTTCGCGTAAATTCAGGTATGCGATTCAATACAACAGCCATCAGGAAACTTTCAATAAAACTTGTTTTTGCACTGCTGTGCCTGCATCCCGCACTCCGGATGCAGGCACAGCAGCCTTCACCGGTCAGCCGGATTTTTCCGGAAGGCACAAAGACCTACGCAAACATCCCGTATGAGGCCGATACCCTTCAGAAACATTTGCTCGACATTTATGTGCCGGCCAATGCTTCAAAGCCTGTTCCCCTGGTTGTCTGGATCCACGGCGGGGCATGGATGCTGAACGACAAGTATGCCGATATGGGCTATATGAAGGAGACGATCAAAGCCATGCTGGATAATGGTTTTGCGCTGGCGTCGATCGACTATCGCCACAGCACCACAGCAGTGTTCCCTGCCCAGTACCTGGATTGTAAAGCAGCCATCAGCTTCCTGTATGCCAACGCGAAAAAATATGGGCTGGATAAATCGAAGATTGCCGTGATGGGTTTTTCCGCGGGCGGGCACCTGGCCTCACTGGTTGGACTGAAAGCAAATAACGACCAGGCAAAACCAGCTTACCGCATAAAAGCGGTGGTGGATTTTTACGGGCCTTCCGATTTTATAGCGTTGGCCACCAGTCCTGACACCGCGATCAACAATCCGCGCAACCCCGTGTCCATTTTACTGGGTGCCATGTCGATTGACCGGCCCGATCTGGCAGCAGCGGCAAGCCCGGTTACTTATATTGATGCCAACGACCCGCCCTTCTTCATTGTACATGGGGAAAAAGATGAGTCCGTGCCCGTTACGCAATCACAACTATTAAGCTCCTGGATGAAACTGAAGGGGGTTAAAAACGAACTGCTCATTGTGCCCGGGGCACCACACTATGGTGAAATGTTTGATGCAGCATGGATCCGCAGCAAACTCATCAGCTTCCTCAATGCAAACCTGAAGGATGTATACAGGAAAGGCCCATAGAAATGGGCCCTTGTTGATTTGTGAAAACACAACACACACACGAGAAATAGAAAGTTGTCCGGGTTGGTATCCGGCTATTAAAAATTTTTAATCTTGTTTTTTTATAAATTCAACCCGGCGGTTCTGTGCCTTGCCTAGCGATGTTTTATTGTCGGCCACCGGTTTCATGTCACCCATGCCATCGGTTTCAAGACTGGATTCAATGATGCCATAGTCTGCCACCAGTGCCTTTTTCACCGCCTCGGCACGCTTCTTTGACAGGGTAAGGTTTGCGGCAGCATTTCCATCGCCATCCGTATGGCCAATGATTTTGAAATGGACCGACGCATCCGATTTCAGCATACCTGCAATTTCCTTCAGTGTACCGGCGGATGTTGGTTTGATTTTGTCCGATCCCGAATCGAAGAGGATACCGGTGGTACTGAATTTACCTTCCACCAT
The DNA here is from genome assembly GCA_004173255.1 of Chitinophagaceae bacterium. Lineage (GTDB taxonomy): Bacteria > Bacteroidota > Bacteroidia > Chitinophagales > Chitinophagaceae > JBEVJC01. The sequence continues at coordinate 12,883 of SDZZ01000056.1, forward strand.
CAGTTTATTGCGGGTATCGGGTGCGCCCACTGCGAGTTTGAAATTGCTGAGGTAAAATCCTGCCTCTCCATCTTTCTTTTTGCCGGCCGACAACAGCAGCTGGTTAAAGTTCGCGTTGGCAGGTGAGCCTGTCGGATTATCGTAAATTTTATTCTGGTTATACCATACACGCACGCGTTCATCCTGCACCCACATAGCCACGTGTACCACGGTACCGAAGTTGGTAGGGTTCCAGCCCGCCATGGTTTCCTTTCCCCTGGCTTTTTGTTTTTTGTTTTCCAGGCTTTCGAGGTCAACCGTCAGTTGCCGGTCGTAGTAATCGTTATCTATAGTGATCCGGTTGGTCATGTTGAATGGCTCGGAACCGCTCAGGCGTTTTGTTTTCTCCCCATTTGCATAAAGCTCAAACTTCCAGCCGGGCAGTGAAGCGGAAGTATTCATCGCCAGGTTTACATAAATGTCGAACTCCAGTGTAAAATCCTTCGGAATGGTCATCGTCGGGGTCAGGATAGAACCGCCCATCGGCATCAGCCATTTCCCCTCATGCCCTTCCAGTTCCACCACCTCCGCCGATCCGTTGGTAAACCATTTCAGCGGAAATTCGCCCACCACATCCTGCTGGAAGTCTTCAGCGAAAATGATTTTTTCCCCGGGTACAAAGTCGAACTTCGAATAGGCCTTTGCATTTTGCCTGGGCTCCGCCGGTTTATCTTTTTTCGTTTCGGCCGACGCTTCCTTTTCATCTGCCTGTGCTTCGGCTGCATCATCTTTGGACGTGCCCTTGTCTTTCTTTTTGATCACCGCTTTTTTATCTGCCGCGTCAACTGTTTTGTTCACGGCGCGGTCACCCGCCATTTCTGCTGCTTTGTTGCCCAGTCGTTTCAGGAGTCCCTGCGCGTCCGCACTGTTCAGCAAACAGGACAGTATCAGGGCAGTCAGTAAGGAGTAAATTTTCATGACGTTTTTTTTAATTTTCGGTGAAGACCATTTGTGATTCGGCATATCCTGGCAATGTGGGCTGGAAGTCCATGATAAATTCAGGGGTCCATGCAGAGGACGGTGTATCGAGGTACCCAATGCGCAATGGCCTGGTCAGGTTATTTTCTTTATATACTGCCGACACTTTGTACCTGCCAAGAGGGATATCGCGCAACACCGCATAATCACTCGTCATCGGAGCGCCGCATTTCAAGGTCAGGGTAGCTCCCTGCGAGCCATCAATGAGCTTTCCCTGTGGAACCAGTGTCCAGGTGACTTTTGAATAGTCTTCAATGAGGCTGTACAAGTCACTGTTCATGGCAAGGGTGGCGCCGTAATAACCCATGCTTGCAGTTTCCCGCTGCCCGGTGAGTTTCCAGACAAAATTCCTGTTGGCCCCTTCAATGCTGAATTCGTCGTACGAATCAGGAGTAAGCTCCAGTATGTACACCTGGCCGTTAAAACTTTTTGTTATCTGCGCCGATGTATGAAAAGTACCGACTGCGGGCAGTTTGATTTTATAAATCCCATTGGCATCCGTCACGGCAGACGGGCTGCCGTCGAAGATCATACTGTTATTTGCCACCACCCTGGCTCCCTGTATTGGTGCGCCATCAGCATTTGTTATTTTGCCGGTAGCGTATCCTTTGGCCGACCCGGTTTCCCCGGCATCGCTTTTTTTACAGGCGCCCAGGCACAGCAACAGGCAGGTTGTAAATGATAAAATATTCAGGCGTAGCAGGGTGTTTTGCGAGTACATCATTTGTTGTGTTTAAAGGGTCTTTGATGAATGAGGTTAAAAAATCCGGAACAGGCGATCGCATATGCAGTTCAAGGTCAGCGCCACGATTGCTGTTACGGACGTAAAACTAAACGGGCTTGCCAACGACGCCGATCCATAGAAATAGGGAATGGGATGAGCGGTGGGTTGCTCCCTGATTATAAGGAACAGCGCAAGGGTTTATTTGGAATTAGTTTGCCTTTTCAAATGAAACGTCTATAAAATGAAACGACAGTTATTATTCGTTTGCCTGGTTGTGCTGTTGACAGGTGAAAGCCTGTTTGCCCAGCAGAAAAGACCTACACAGGCGGAAGTCAATAAGATGGCCCAGGAGATGCAAAAACGTGCGCAGTCGGGTAAGCCACTGACCGAAGCCGAAATGAAAGAGATGCTGAAAAAAATGGGGGTGGAGCAGGATATTAAAATTCCGGCCAGTAGCACGCCGGAAGCAAAACCTTCAGGACCAAAAACACCCGTTACGAACAAGCCCCTGCATGGCAGGGAGCTCATCGACTTTGTGATGTCAATGCGGGCGAAAATTAAAAAGAAGATGGATCCGTCCGACCTGGAACTGGTGTATGACCTGATTGATGAACTCGATTCATCCGTGAAAAAAATTGAACAGGTGGCGGTTTATGCTTTTTACAAAGGGGCACGTGCCCAGGCGGTGCTCCTGGCAACAGAAGCCGTGCTGCTGGATCCGGGGAATGATCTCCATGTAAA
>SDZZ01000452.1 GCA_004173255.1 Chitinophagaceae bacterium
ATCTGTGATTTCTGGTCAGTTGGTGCTTCCGGTTCGTCGAGTGAAGCGAGTTGAAGGATCTCTTTCAGTCGTCCTTCAGCAAAGTGGCCGATAGTGCGGATCCTTTCTGCGATCTGGTCAATCGTTTCTGCCAGCTCGGTGTATTGTCCTTCGTAAAGTTTATGGAACTCCATAAAGCTCGGGCCTTCCACGCTCCAGTGATAGTTCCTCGTTTTGTTGTAGAGTACGTGTTCGTCGGCCAGCAGTTTGTTAAGTTCAAGTGCAACTGCCTGGCGATTCTTTTCAGAGATGCCGATATTAACTTTCATAATGTAGAAACTTGATGTTTAGAGGTAACAATTTTTACCAGCTAAAGTTAATCTAAAAGACCGGCCAATTCCACTAACTCTTTTTGTTTGTAGTTGTCTTTTTCAATGAAACACTTGCTGAATTCCTCGATCAGCTGGCGGATCACCTGTTTGTTTTTGCGGGGGAGGAAGAAGGAAGATGCAGGCTGCACGCCGATCCTGCGGAAATAGTTTTCCGCGTCCTGGTGGGTAAACACCTGACCGGTGGAGGGGTCAATAAAAAAATCGATATGGTCAAACGGGTCGGCCAGGTTTTCGGAGGAGTAACCCGGTTTGAAGTAAGCCAGTACAAATTGTTTGGGAACATTGACCGCACGGACGGGTACATCCAGCAGTTCACAGAGCAGCAGGTAAAGCACGCCATTGCTGATCTGGTTGCCCCGTTTAGCTTCCAGGGTTTTGTGCAGCATGAATTCGTTCGGCTCCTTGTAATTGATTTCGGTGCCTTTGAGTCCGTAGTAGCTGTACAATATGCTGGTAACAATATTGATCTGCTCAAGCGGTGTGAGGTAATTGTTCAGTTCGAGCCAGATATTACGACGGATTTTTTCCACTTCTTTCAGGACGGGAGCGGTACTGAGGTCAGGGTACTGGAACCTGGACACCAGCAATGACCCGATCAGCAGGTCATGGTGTCCGGATACATTCCATTCCCGGATGTCTTCAGTCAGGTCGCGGAAGTGGAGGCGATGGATCAGCAATTCAATGCGCTCCTGCGTTTGCTCATCAGGTGTGGTTTCCCAGAGATGTTCAAGGTTGGGTATGATCGGCTTGCCAAAGTCAACAATTTTATCCGACACCACATCAAATACTTCCTGGTCCGGATCATCGATCAGGTGAAGCAGTGCAGATATGACTTTGTTTGATTCCATGGTTAAATGCAATCACAATATCTCCAATGAAGCCGAAAGGGAATAGTTAAACTTTTCCACAGGTTGGGGAAACGGATAAGGGATCAGTTTTTTTTGCGGCACACGCAAAGCCAGTCAAATGGTTTGGGATCTTTCAGCCACGCAGGTGGTGCAACAAATTCCGTGTGCCAGTCATATTCAACTTTATGTTGTTCTTCCATTGCAAAGCCATTCCGTTCGAGGGTCAGCTGCAGTTCAGGCCCGAGGTAATGTTTGGTGGCAACATCATCGATCTCCACGTTGCCCTGCTGTATATTGTTGTAACGCGATGCAGCTTCGCTGTCCGTGATTTTTCCACGGAACAGTGCCTGGTCAATTTTGTAATGTTTCTGGATGGTCCTGCTCAGCAGCCATGATTCGAGCGAAGGGACTACCAGCACCAGCGATCCGTTTGTTTTCACAGCTTTCGATAACTGGTTAAAGAAGCGATCGCGTTTGGTCATCGAATCACTGAGGATGGCATTGATGCAGATAGCCATGTCGTATCCCTTCATGGTGATATGGGCTGAGGAAAGATCAGCACGCTGGTAAGTGACGTTAGTGAGTTCAGGATATTTTGCCGCAGCAATGGCCAGGTTTTTTGCAGAGATGTCAACGGCCGTTACCTGTTGGAAAAGGGGCGAAAGTACCGGCAGCCATTTGCCAACGGCGCAACCTGCATCCACCACCTTGTGTGATGCCGAAGCGCGGGATTCGATTGCCTGGCGGATCAGCTGTTGCTTGTCCTGTTTCAGTACATCGAAAATCTCTTCTTCGTAGGAGGGTGCTATTTTTTCCCAGTATTTCCTTTCCACTATTTTTTCTTTTTAGCGGCCGTCTTTTTTGCTGCGGTTTTTTTCGCGGCCGTTTTTGTGGCAGCTTTCTTTTTTGCCGGGGCCTTTTTTTCTTTTTTTGAAAATGCTCCTGGTATTTCTGCTTCAATCATTTTCTTCATATCGTCTAGGCTCATGGTTGCGGCTTCTTCCGGTGTGTATTTGGTATCATCGGCCTTGCGACCCATCTTTACCATCTTCTTCCCGAAACGGATGTAAGGGCCCCATCTTCCGTTTTCCAGGGCGATCTTGTCATCGGGCCAGCGCTGGATAAAGCGGTTGGCTTCCTTGGCCACCTTGGCATCGATCAGTTCATCCATATCTGCTTTCGACAGGTTGTCAAAATCGAAACGGCGTGGTACGTTGATGAACATACCGTCCCACTTGATGAATGGCCCGAAACGGCCTTTACCCTTGGTGATGGGTTTTTCTTCATAAGTACCTACCGGTGCATCGGCCGTCTGTTTTTCCTTGATGAGTTCGATGGCACGATTCACATCCACCGTTGACAGATCGGTGCCGCGTGGAATGGAAATATATTCTTCGCCCCATTTCACATACGGTCCGAATCGTCCTACGCTGACTGAAATGTCCTTGTCTTCATGCTGGCCCATGGTGCCCTGGATGGCAAACAGTTCCATCGCTTCTGCAAAACTGATCGTTTCGATACTCTGGCCGGTGGGGATTTTTGCGAAGCGTGGTTTTTCTTCATCTTCTGCCTTGCCGATCTGGACCATTGGTCCAAACCGTCCCATCCGTGCTACCACCGGTTTGCCCGATTCAGGGTCGGTACCCAGTTCGCGCTCACCCTTGATCCGTTCGGCTGTTTCAATGGTGTTATCTACATCTTTTTTGAATGGGTCATAGAATTCATGCAGCATTTTTGGCCACTTGATCCGGCCTTCGGCTACTTCATCAAACTCATGTTCAATTTTGGCGGTGAAACCATAGTCCATGATTTCATCAAAGTACTGCTTCAGGAAATCGGTGACAACCAGCCCGAGGTCGGACGGGAAAAGTTTCGATTTTTCCGCACCGGTGTTTTCCTGTTCCATCTGTTTTTCGATCACATCGTTTTTCAGCACGAACACGCGGAAGTCGCGCCTGGTGCCTTCCTTATCCCTTTTCTCCACATAGCCCCGTTTGAGGATGGTGGAAATGGTAGGGGCGTAGGTGGACGGGCGGCCAATGCCGAGTTCTTCCAGTTTTTTCACCAGTGATGCTTCCGTGTAGCGGGGCAGGGGGCGGGAAAAACGTTCGGTGGCTTTCATTTCGCGCAGGGGCAGGTCCTGTCCCACCGTCAGTGGCGGCAGCATACCTTCCTGTGTTTCTTCTTCTGTTTCTTCATCATCCCTGTCTTCGCGATATACTTTCAGGAAGCCGTCAAACTTGAGTACTTCACCACTTGCGGTAAGGTCTTCCTTATTAGTGGAAATGGCAATTTTTGCAATGGTCTTTTCCAGTTCAGCGTCTGCCATCTGGCTGGCCATCGTGGATGGCTTCGTGGGCTTCCTGCGCACTTTCATTTTTGTTTTTATACTTGCGGAACTGGTGGTACTGGTCGCCATACATCCCTTTCACCGTGCGGGTGATATCTCCCAGCGCAGTGTCACTGAGGCTTACGCTGTCGGTCCTCATATAAGATATATGTCCGTTCTCGTAAAGTTTCTGTGCAATCAGCATGGTCCGGCTAACGCCATAACCCAGTTTCCGCGACGCTTCCTGTTGCAGGGTAGAAGTGGTGAATGGAGGTGCCGGCGAACGGCGGGCAGGTTTCACCTGTATATCGCGTACGGTGTAACCGGCACCCGTACAGCTTTGCAGGAATTTCTCCGCATCGTCGGGTGAATTATATTTCTGTCCTTCCGCTTTGAAGGCAATGGCTTTATTGGTTACATCGGTGGCAGTGAACCAGGCATCGATCCTGAAACTGCTCTGGGCGGCAAACGCGTTGATCTCCCGTTCACGTTCGGCGATGAGGCGCACCGCAACACTCTGTACGCGTCCTGCGCTGAGGTTATTGCGCATGCTCATTTTACGCCACAGGACGGGGCTCAGTTCAAAACCAACGATACGGTCGAGTATGCGTCGCGCCTGCTGTGCGTTTACCAGGTTCATATCCAGTTTGCGCGGGTTGGCTACTGCTGCCTTGATAGCGGGCTGCGTGATTTCGTGGAACACAATCCGTTTAGTGCTGGCCGGGTCCAGTCCAAGTACCTCGCACAGGTGCCAGCTGATGGCTTCGCCTTCGCGGTCCTCATCCGTTGCAAGCCATACTTCACCGGATTTTTTTGCGAGGGATCTTAATTCCTTTACCACTTTTTCTTTGTCCTCTGGTATAATATAACTTGGCTTGAAATCATTTTGCAGGTCAATGCCCATGCCTGCTTTTTCCAGGTCACGGATATGGCCATAACAACTCTTTACCTGGAAGTCGCTTCCCAATATTTTTTCAATGGTTTTTGCCTTCGCAGGGCTCTCCACAATCAACAGGTTTTTCGCCATAATCACTCCTTATTTATATACAAAAACATCGTCCCGAAAAACTGCAAGGTAGAACAAGAATTATAAATTTTACCCTAAAACGGTTTTGGCAAGCTCCGGTATGTCCTTCCCGTTAATAAAATTAAGGAAATGCATGGGCCTGAAACCTTTGACTGGCAAGGGTTTCAGGACGAGATAAAAAAAAGATTAAAAAAAACCGGGTTACCGGAATTTCTTTTTGATGATCGAAGCCAGTTTTTCTGCCCACAATGCATACTCCTTTCCCGATGGATGGAGTCCGTCGGAGGTAAGCAGCGAAGGATCTTTTGCCGCTGCACGTGTGCCGTCGGTGATGTCGATAAATGTGATATGGTATTTCCCGGAAATGAGCCTGCATGCGGCATTATACTCATCAATCTGTTTGCTGACCGAGGCTGCGTTGCGGCCAAAACGGTCGGGCAGGTGATTGGTTGCATAAGGGGTTACACTCCAGTCGGGGATAGATAAAACCACTACGTGTCCGGTATCGTTGCCGGCTAATGAAATTGCTTTTTCCAGCAACGTTTCAAAATCCTGTGCGAAGTCCGCGATTTCCAGGTTCTGGTACTGGTTGTTGACGCCGATCAGCAGTGTGACAAAATCATATTTCCCGGCTAATTGTGATTTGCCGATTGCGGTGCGGAGATCGGTAGTGGTCCACCCGGTTTGCGCAATAATTTCGGGGGTGGAAAAATGAACAGCTTCGCTTTCGAGCAGTGCCACGGTACGGGACGGATAATTCTCAATGCCGGGTACACTTTCACCGATGGTGTACGAGTCGCCCAGTGCCAGGTAAGTCAGCGGCTTTTTATCTTCCGGGTGTTTTGTCATGGAGATAAAGATAATGAGGAGTGATAACCCGCAGGGGAAAGTGAATGGGTTGCCGGCATTTTTTCGGATTACTGTTTGCATAGATGGCCGGATTAAAGGAATTCAATAATTCGGGTGATTACTTTTTCATCGCGGTAGATGCGCCGATGTCCAAGCCCCTCGGTAAATACGAAGTCCACGTTCGGATGGTTTGACGCAATTACGGGGGCCAGGTCGCTGAAGGGGGTGATCAGGTCGGTCCGGTCGTGGTGCCACAGCACTTCCGACCGGATACCAGCGAGCGCCCGGCTGACCGAGAACCATTGCAGGTTGTGCCCCGATATTGACAGGATGATCTGGTCCAGTTCCTTCCGTACTGCTGGTGCAAGCTGCAGGAATTCCGAAAACAGCCGGAAGGTGGAGGTGGTTTCGGTCAGCGGTGCAATCAGGGCCAGGCGCATGTGCCGGTTATCCGGTGTTTCCGCAATGCACAGGCACAGTGCCAGTGCTCCGACCGAGTGTGCCACAAATCGCGTGGCCGGGCCAAATTCCTGTTGTACAAAATGAAGGAAGTCGCGGTAATCGAGCACATGCATCCTTTTACCCGCACTTTTTCCATGTGCCGGTGCGTCGAACGCAAGCACTTCGTAACCCTTTTTTACCAGTGCTGCCACATAGGTTTCAAAGTTGACCACGGAAGATTCGAAGCCATGGACCACGAGGGCGCGGACGGGTGCGCCCTTGTTCCACCGGTAACCGCGGATGGCCGTATTACGGAACGAAGTGCTGATGACAT